>JAYSSN010000435.1:0-2720 GCA_043720555.1 Rhodobacterales bacterium
CGTCATGGCCGTCAGGAGTACCCAATGCCCGAGTTCAAGAAAATCCTGATCGCCAACAGGGGTGAAATTGCGATCCGCGTCATGCGCGCGGCCAACGAGATGGGCAAGAAAACCGTCGCGGTCTATGCCGAGGAAGACAAGCTGTCGCTGCATCGCTTCAAGGCGGATGAGGCGTACCGGATCGGTGAAGGGCTGTCACCGGTGGGGGCGTACCTGTCGATCGCCGAGATCATCCGTGTCGCCAAGATGTGCGGAGCCGATGCGGTGCATCCGGGCTATGGCCTGTTGTCCGAAAACCCCGATTTCGCCGAAGCCTGCGACAGCAATGGCATCACCTTTATCGGCCCCAAGGCCGATACCATGCGCGCTTTGGGTGACAAGGCGTCTGCGCGGCAGGTAGCGATTGCGGCAGGCGTCCCGGTGATCCCCGCGACGGACGTGCTGGGCGATGACATGGAGCTGATCCGCAAGCAAGCGGCCGCGGTCGGCTATCCGCTGATGCTGAAGGCATCCTGGGGCGGCGGCGGGCGCGGGATGCGGCCGATCAATTCCGAAGACGAACTGGCCGACAAGGTGCGCGAGGGGCGGCGCGAGGCGGAAGCGGCCTTTGGCAATGGCGAGGGCTACCTTGAAAAGATGATCCTGCGCGCGCGGCACGTCGAGGTGCAGATCCTTGGCGACAAGCACGGCAGTATCTACCACCTGTACGAGCGTGACTGCACCGTACAGCGCCGCAACCAGAAGGTCGTGGAACGCGCGCCCGCCCCCTATCTGACCGATGCGCAGCGCACCGAAATCTGCGATCTGGGCCGCCGGATCTGTGCGCATGTCGGCTATGAATGCGCGGGCACGGTTGAATTTCTGATGGATATGGATACCGAGCAGTTTTACTTCATCGAAGTGAACCCGCGTATCCAGGTCGAACACACCGTCACCGAACAGGTGACCGGCATCGACATCGTGCAGGCGCAAATCCTGATCGAGGAAGGCAAGACCCTGGCCGAAGCGACTGGCATCGCGCGGCAGGAGGATGTCCGGCTGAACGGCCATGCCGTGCAGTGCCGGGTGACAACGGAAGATCCGCAGAACAACTTCATCCCTGACTATGGCCGCCTGACCGCTTACCGCTCAGCCACGGGCAATGGCATCCGGCTGGATGGTGGCACGGCTTATGCGGGCGGCGTCATCACGCGGTACTACGACTCGCTGCTGGTCAAGGTGACGGCCCATGCCCAGACGCCGGAAAAAGCGATTGCGCGGATGGACCGGGCCCTGCGCGAGTTCCGCATCCGGGGCGTGGCGACGAATATTGATTTCGTCATCAACCTGTTGAAGCACCCGACCTTCCTGAACAACACCTATACGACCAAGTTCATTGACACGACCCCGGAGCTGTTCGCCTTCAAGAAACGCCGCGACCGCGCGACGAAAATCCTGACCTACATCGCCGACATCACGGTGAACGGGCACCCCGAAACCGCCGGGCGACCCAAGCCTGCCGCCGAGGTCAGAATTCCGCGCGCGCCGCAGGCGACGGGCGAACCGGCGATGGGCACACGCAACCTGCTGGAACAGCACGGCCCGCAGGCCGTCGCCGACTGGATGCGCGCGCAGACCAAGGTGCTGATCACTGACACCACGATGCGCGACGGACACCAGTCGCTGCTGGCCACCCGCATGCGGTCCATCGACATGATCCGCGTGGCCCCGACCTATGCGGCCAACCTGCCGCAGCTGTTCAGCGTAGAATGCTGGGGGGGGGCGACGTTTGATGTGGCCTATCGTTTCTTGCAGGAATGCCCCTGGCAGCGCCTGCGCGATCTGCGCAGTGCGATGCCCAACCTGATGACACAGATGCTGCTGCGGGCGTCCAATGGCGTCGGATACACCAACTACCCCGACAACGTCGTGCAAGCCTTTGTCAAACAGGCCGCCATGACCGGAATTGACGTGTTTCGGGTGTTCGACAGCCTGAACTGGGTTGAAAACATGCGCGTTGCCATGGATGCGGTGATCGACGCGGGCAAGGTTTGCGAAGGGTCCATCTGCTATACCGGCGATATCCTTGATCCCGCCCGCGCCAAGTACGACCTGAAATACTACGTCGACCGCGCGATCGAGCTGCGCGATGCAGGCGCACATGTTCTGGGGTTGAAGGATATGGCGGGCCTGCTGAAACCCGCAGGCGCGCGCGTGTTGATAAAGGCCCTGCGGCAGGAGGTTGGCCTGCCGATCCACTTCCACACCCATGATACGTCCGGCGCCGGGGCCGCCACGATCATTGCAGCCTGTGAGGCCGGGGTCGATGCGATTGATGCCGCCATGGATGCGTTCTCCGGCGGCACGTCGCAACCCTGCCTCGGCTCGATTGTCGAGGCGTTGCGCCACACGGATCGCGAGACCGGGCTGGATATCGCCGCGATCCGGCAGATTTCAAACTATTGGGAACAGGTCCGCGCGCAATATGCGGCCTTTGAATCGGGCCTGCCAGCCCCCGCGTCCGAGGTGTACCTGCACGAAATGCCGGGCGGGCAGTTCACCAACCTGAAGGCACAGGCCCGCAGCCTCGGGCTTGAAGAACGCTGGCACGAGGTCGCGCAGGCCTATGCCGACGCCAACCAGATGTTCGGCGATATCGTCAAGGTCACACCGTCATCAAAGGTGGTGGGCGACATGGCACTGATGATGGTGGCACAGGGGCTGACCCGTGCGCAGGTCGA
>JAYSSN010000436.1:0-20710 GCA_043720555.1 Rhodobacterales bacterium
CGTCATGATGTTCGAGGCATACTCCGATCAGAAATCGGATGCACAGTCTGCCGTGCCTGCCTATGCTGCGCACGCAAAAGGGGTTTCGTCTCCGCAGGGTGGAAGACACGTGAGCCAGGAACAAAGTGAAACGGATTGGGCGGCCCTGGTGATGCAGGTGCGCGATCATCAGGACAAAGCGGCTTTTGCCGCGCTGTTCCGGCATTTTGCCCCGCGGGTGAAGGGCTTTTTGATGAAGTCGGGTGCGGGCGGCACACTGGCCGAGGAATGCGCGCAGGATGTCATGGCGACGCTGTGGCAAAAGGCGCATCTGTTCGATCCGGCGCGGGCTTCGGTGGCGACGTGGGTCTTTACCATTGCCCGGAACAGGCGGATCGACGCCTTGCGCAAATCGCGCAGGCCCGAACCGGAAGAACTGCCCTGGGGCCCAGAGCCTGAACCCGATCAGGCCGCGGTGCTTGAGATGCAGCAAGATACGGAACGGCTGGGCCTTGCGTTGGCCCAGTTGCCACAGAAACAACGCGCGCTGATTGAACGGGCCTACTACGGTGATCTTTCACATTCGGAAATCGCCGAGGAAACTGGTCTGCCGCTTGGCACAATCAAATCGCGGATCAGATTGGCGCTGGAACGGCTGCGCCATAACATGAGCTAAGGCAGACGACGAAAATGATGATCCTGCACCAACTACCTGACGCGCTGATGATGGGCTATGCGGCTGGTGCTTTGCCCGAAGCGTTCAATCTGGTGATTGCAACCCATGTTTCGTTGTCAGACGACGCGCGGGCGCGTCTTGCTGCGTTCGAGGCGGTGGGTGGCAGTGTTCTGGACGTGGCGACGGCCCCACTGGCCGCCGACAGTCTGGACCGCACGATGGCGCGGCTTGACATGGTGCCACAACTGCGCGCACGGGCACCGGTCGCGGCGGAGGGGATTTATCCTGCACCCCTGGCGGGCTATGTGGCCCATGATGGCCGCGATATCCGCTGGCGGCCGGTTGGCGGCGGCGTCAGGCAGGCCATTCTGCGCACGGATCGCAAAGCCTCGGTGCGGCTGTTGCGCATACCAGCCGGGCAGTCGGTGCCGGACCATGGTCACCGGGGGCTGGAACTGACGCTGGTATTGCAGGGTGCGTTCTACGATGGCAAACACCGCTTTGGGCGCGGCGATATTGAAGTGGCTGACGTAGATCTGGAACACACCCCGATTGCTGAAGAAGGGCTGGATTGCATCTGCCTTGCTGCGACCGATGCGCCGCTGCGGTTCAAAGGGCTGATCCCGCGTCTGGCGCAGCCGTTCTTGCGGATTTGAGCGTGGCGGTCGGGGTCAGCCGACCAGTCGCACCGCGATCACCTGCCCGCCACTGACAGTGGCGCCCTGCGCCGTTTCCAGCAAGTCGCGCGGAGCGAGGGCCCGGTCGTTCACCCGCGCGGCACCAAGAGCCAGCACAAACAACCGCCCGCCTGCCGGAATATGATCGGCCGTCAGCCACACCTGAGGGCGGGGCAGGGTGGCCGGGGTCATCACGTTGAAATCCTCGGATGGGCCTGTGACGCCCGTGGCGGTGATCGCGACGTCACCCGGAAAGGCCACCGGGCTCAGGGGATTGGCCGCAAGATCAATTCGGTCGCCCTGCAGCCGAAAGCCGGGGCCGGAAATGACCGTCAGGTTCCGCGCAATGCCGGGGAAGATGGAGAATGGGCCGTCCTCTGTCACCGTCGCAATCGACAGGCGCAGGCCGTCTGCGCGCAGCAGTTCCGTCGTTTGCCCGCGCCCGTTGGACCATGGCATGACGCGGTAATCAGCGGCTGTACGCAGGATCATCTGGCACCAGACCGCACGAGTGTTCTGCGAAAAATCACCGGGTTTCGATCTTTGGCAGAAAATTCATGGCCCATCATTCGGCCGCCTGCGGTCCGATAACGGGGGCGGGGTCGGCGGCGCCCAGTTCCTCGAAATCGAAGTTGTCCAGACGCCGGGCACGCCGCACGGCCTTGTCGGACGAGATCTTGATTTCCTCGATGTCCTTGGCCGCTTGCCCGAAGTGGCGATCCAGATTGCCCACCCGTTCGCCAAGGCGCTCTACATCCTTGTAAAGCTCGCCCAGTTCGCGGCGGATGGCACCGGCCTGTTCGCGCATGCGGGCGTCTTTCAGCACCGCGCGCATGGTGTTCAGCGTCGCCATGCAGGTGGTGGGTGACACGATCCAGACCCGGGCCGCGAACCCCTCGCGCACCACCTCGGGGTGATTGGCGTGCAGTTCGGCATAGACCGCCTCTGACGGCAGGAACATCAGCGCGCCATCGGCAGTCTCACCCTCGATGATGTACTTGTCGGAGATTGCCTTGATATGCGCGCGCACAGCGGTGCGCAGGGCGCGCATGGCATCGGTCACTTCCAGCGGCGTCTTGGCGCGCCGCAGGGCCTCGTACGCCTCCAGCGGGAATTTCGCGTCGATGACAATGGGGCCGGGAGGGTTGGGCAGGTGGATCAGGCAATCGGCCCGCTTGCCGTTGGAAAGGGTCGCCTGCATGGTATAGGCATCCGACGGCAGGGCCTTCTGCACGATATCGTTCAGCTGAATCTCGCCAAACGCCCCGCGCGCCTGTTTGTTCGACAATATATCCTGCAGGTTCAGTACGTTACCAGACAGTTTTTCGATATTGGCCTGCGCCTTGTCGATCGCCTCCAGCCGCTGATGCAGATCGCCGAGGGACCGCGCGGTGCGCACCGACGTGCCTTGCAGGCTTTCGGTCATGCCGCGCTGCACCTCCATCAGGCGCTGTTCCATCAGGCGCATCATCGCGGATTGGCTGACGGTCTGCGCCTCGCTCACATGCTGTAACCCGCCCGACAGGCGTTCCTGCCCGTCCGACAGCGCCTGCACCCGGTTCGCCATCCATCCCATTTCGCGCATCAGCGGCGCGGCCATTCCGGCCGAACGCCCGGAGGTCCGCAGAATGAGCAGCAGCATGACCAGGACCAGCGCCACCGCCCCGGCAATCGCCAGCACCATGGGATCATCCCAGCGGAACACATATTGGCCAATCGTGATCATCGCCGTCCAAACAGCCGTTCGATATCGTGCAGTTTCAGCTCTACATAGGTTGGACGGCCATGGTTGCACTGGCCCGAATGGGGGGTGGCTTCCATCTCGCGCAGCAGAGCATTCATTTCCTCGGCGCGCATCTGGCGGCCCGAGCGGACCGAGCCATGGCAGGCCATGCGCGACAGAATGGCGTCGATGCGGGCGCGGACGGTGGTGCTGTCACCGACGCTGAGTTCATCGAGGATATCGCGGATCAGGGCGGCGGCGCTGACGGCGCCAAGAATGGCCGGGGTTTCCCGCACGGCAATGGCGGCGCCACCGAAGGGCTCGATGGTCAGGCCAAGGTGAGCCAGATCGGGGGCGGCGTCGAGGATGCGGGCAGCGTCGGACCCGGAAAGTTCAACGATTTCGGGGATCAGCAGCGCCTGGGCTGCGATGCCCGCCCCCTCCATCTGGCGTTTCAGGCGTTCGTAGACAAGCCGTTCATGGGCGGCATGCTGATCGACAATGACGATGCCTGTGGCGGTTTGCGCGATGATGTAATTCTCATGTACCTGCGCGCGGGCGGCACCCAGGGGGCCATCAGGGGCGTCAACCGGCGGTTCGATCCGGGCAGAGGGGCTTTCGGCAAAACCCGGTGCCTGAAACGCCATGGCGCGGGCCAGACTGGGCTGTGACGCACGGTCCATCTGGTAGATGCGGGGTTCGGGGCGGAAGGCGGCAAGGGTGGCATCGGCGACGGTGCTGGACGCGCGCTGGGCGGCGCCCAGAAGGGCGGCTTTCAGCCCGCCCACAATCAGTCCGCGGGCAAGGTCGGGTTCGCGAAAGCGGACCTCGGATTTCGCGGGATGCACGTTCACGTCGACACGGCTCGGATCTGCGACGAGGTTCAGCACCGCGGCGGGGTGGCGGTCACGCGACAGCAGATCCCAGTAGGCGGCGCGCAGGGCCCCGAACAGCATCCGGTCCAGCACCGGGCGACCGTTGACACACAGATACTGCAGCGCGGATGAACCGCGCGACCAGGTGGGCAGGGCGGCATAACCTGTCAGGCGCAGGCCGTCGCGTTCGGCGTCAATGCGAATGGCGTTGTCGACAAAATCGGTCCCCAGCACCGATGCCAGCCGCCCGTGCAGGGCATCGAAGAAATCTCCGGGCTGCGGATCGGCGCGGAAAATGATCCGGCCTTCGCCGCCGCCCGACAGATCGCGCAGGGTAAAGCCGACGGTGGGTTCAGCCATCGCCAGACGCCGGAGACATTCGTGGATCGCCTGCGCCTCGGCCCGGTCAGAGCGCAGGAATTTCAGCCGCGCGGGGGTGGCAAAGAACAGATCGCGCAGTTCGACAATGGTGCCGCGTGTCAGCGCCGCCGGGCGGGCGGGGTCTGTCCGGCCGCCCGCCACGGTGACCGAAGCGCCGTCATGCCCCGCCGCGCGCGACTGGATGGTCAGGCGCCCCACAGCCCCCAGCGACGGCAGCGCCTCGCCCCGGAAACCGAAGGACCGGATCGCCAAAAGGTCGGAGCCGTCAATCTTGGATGTGGCGTGGCGTGACAGCGCCAGCGGCAGGTCGGTGGCGGTCATGCCGCAGCCATCATCGGTGACGCGGATCAGGGTCTTGCCGCCATCGGCATAATCGACCGTGATGCGCGCGGCCCCGGCATCCAGCGCGTTTTCAACCAGTTCCTTGACGGCAGAGGCAGGGCGCTCCACCACCTCTCCCGCCGCGATGCGGTTGATCGCAGCCTCATCCAACTGGCGGATCACAGGCCGGGCGGCGGATATGTTGGGGGTGGGAACACTCATGCCACCATCAATAGCACCGCGCCGCAGATTCGGCCACGGTGTTTGCAGCGCGCGTCCCAGTGCCCGCACGCGGGTATGAGTATGTGGGCCACGAGAAAACAGCGCGACGCTGTCAGTTGCTGCCGGACAGCCCGACGGGTGCGCCCACCACGATAAAACGCAGGGCATCGGGCTTTATCAGCCGTGCGGCCACGCGTCTGACATCCGCCAGCGTCACGGCATTGACCCGGTCGTTGCGGGTGGCGGGATAGTCCGGCGGCAGGCCGATCATCTGCATGCCCACCAGAATGTTCGCGATCCGGCTGTTACCGTCAAAACGCAGCGCGTACTCGCCGGTGAGGTAGGTTTTGGTCTCGGCCAGTTCGGTTTCCGTGATGCCGTCGGTGGCGATCAGGGCCCATTCGGCGCGCACCACATCAATGGCGGCGGCTGCCGTGTCGTTCGAGGTGGACATCTGCCCCACCATCAGATCGGCCTGATCGTAATCCGCCAGATAGGTCCCGATGCCATAGGTCAGGCCCCGCTTTTCACGCACTTCGGTCATCAGGCGTGCGCCAAAGCGGCGGCCGCCAAGCACTTCGTTCAGGATCGTCGCGGCAAAGAAATCAGGATCATCGCGCGGGATACCTTCATGGCCGAACAGCACCACGGATTGCGGGCCGGGAAAGGCCTGCACCGTGACGCCGCCTGTCAGATTGACAGCGGCCGGTGGTGGCAGGGGCGTGCCGGATGCAGGCAGGTCGCCCAGCAGATCGTCGAGCAGGGTGCCAAGTTGGGCAGCCGTGATGTCGCCCGTCGCGGCCACAAAGATGCGGTCCCGCGCCAGCGCGCCCTGATGGGCCGCCACGATATCATCGCGGGTGAGCGCGGCCACGCTGTCCGGCGTGCCGTTGCCGTCGCTGCCATAGGGGTGGACGCCAAAAGCCTGCGCATTGAACAGTTGCGAGGCGATGGAGGACGGGTCTTGCGCATCGCTGCGCAGGATCGACAGCACCTGCCCCCGTACCCGTTCCACCGCGACCGGTTCAAAGCTGGGCGTGGTGAGGGCGGATCGCAGCAGATCCACCGCCTGATCGCGGTTTTCGGTCAGGAACCGGGCCGATACGCCAACGGAATCGACGCTGGATTCAAAGCTGAACTCGGCCGCAAGGGCATCGCGTGCGGTGGCGAAACCTTGCGAGTCCAGATTGGCGGTGCCCTCTTCGATCAGGCCGGTCATCAGATTGACCGCGCCGCGTTTGCCCGGAGCATCCAGCGAATTTCCGCCGCGGAACTGAATTTCCAGCGCAGTGAAGGGAATGCCGTGTTCTTCGACCAGCCAGGCTGTGATGCCGCCCGGCGAGGTGACGGTCTGAATGGCAATCTCGGCCCGCAGGGGCGTGGCCAGCACACACAGGGCCGCAAGGATGCGCATCATCATTCGGTCGGCCCTTCCGTCATGAGCCAGCCGGTCACAGCACGGCGGCGGTCCAGAACATCGGCCGCAGCGGCCATCACGTCTGCGGCGGTGATGGCCTGCAGCACATCCGGCCATGCCTGCACGTCCGCAACCGTCAGCCCTGATGTCAGCGCCTCGCCATAACGGCGGGCCAGACCGTCCACATTGTCGCGCGCGTAGATATTGGCAGCCCGGATCTGCGTTTTAATGCGGGCCAGGGCCGCAGGCTCCACCCCCTCTTTCAGGAAATCCGCCAGCACGGTGTCCATCGCGGCTTCGGCATCGCCAAGGCTGACACCGGGCAGTGGCACCACGATCACGCCAAAGGTCGTATCGTCCATCGACAGCCCGTCATAAAAGGCCGAGGCATAGACGGCGGTCTGCGTCTCGAATGTCAGCTTGCGCGCCATGACCGATGTCGTGCCGCTGCCGCCCAGCAATTCGGCCAGAATGTTCAGTGCGGCCGCCTTTTTCTGATCGCCGGGGTCGCGTTCGGGGGCAAGGTAGGTGCGCATGACATAGGGTTCGGACACCCGCGCGTCAGTGTAGGTCAGCCGCCGTTCGGCCAGTTGCGGGGGTTCTTCAGGCCGTATGCGGTCAGGCAGGTTGGCCGATGGTGCCAGCGGGCCATAGTATTTTTCCGCCAACGCGCGCACGGCATCCGGGGTCACATCGCCCGCAACCACCAGAATCGCGTTGTTGGGCGCGTAGTAGCGCGCATAATGGTCCAGCGCGTTTTGCCGGGTCAGGGCGGCCACCTCGTGGCGCCAGCCGATGATCGGCGTGCCATATGGGTGGTTCATGTATTGCGCGGCCCGCATCTGCTCGGAGAGGATGGCACCGGGGTCACTGTCGGTGCGTTCGGAGCGTTCTTCCAGTACAACGGCGCGTTCGGGCACCACGTCGGCCTCGAGCAGGCGCAGATCGCGCATCCGGTCGGCCTCCAGTTCCATCATCAGGTCCAGCCGGTCTGCCGCGACGCGCTGAAAATAGCCGGTATAATCCCAGGCGGTAAAGGCGTTGTCATCGCCGCCCTGCGCCTCGACGATCTGCGAAAACGCGCCGGGGCCGACATCATCGGTGCCCTTGAACATCAGGTGTTCCAGAAAATGCGCAATGCCTGAATGGCCCCGCGCCTCGTCGGCCGATCCGACCTTGTACCAGACCATATGGGTGACGGCCGGCGCACGGTGATCTTCGATCACCACGACCTCCATCCCGTTTGGCAGGGCAAAGGTCGTCACCTCATCGGCAAACGCGGGAAGGGGCGTCAGGGTGGCCAGGATCAGGCCAAGGCGGCGCAGCATCGGGTTTCTCCCGTTGGAATCCGGCACAAGCTATCTGATCGTGGGCCTGCCACAACCCCAGCGCACGCGGACGTTACTCGCCGTCAAGTGGGGGCGGGGCGGATGGCGTGCGCGCACCGCGCCGACGCCAGAACGCAAGTTCGGCCTGCTGGTCCAGCGATTGGGGCTCGTACGCCTGGAAATAGACGTTCACGTTGAACAGCCGTTCCAGAATGCGACCGTTATTGTCGCGCCGGTATTCCAGATCTTCGGTGGCCAGTGTGGTGCGGATGTCGGACGTCACCCCGCCCCGTGCGGCATAAGACACCAGTGCCGCATCGCCCGCTGGGATCCCCCCGGCGGCTGCCGGATTGCCGCCAAGCGCCACGATCGCATCTTCCTTGGGCGTGGGGTCGGTGCGGTTGGCGCCACCCGGCGTGGGCGGCGGCAGGTCGGCCAGTGTTTCGGGCATCTGCAAGGGACGAGGTGGCAGGATGGCAAACTCGTCCGGACCGTTGCCTTGCGGGCGAAGATTCATCAGGATCGGGGTTTCATCCCCGGCGCAGGCGGAAAGCACCAGTGCCGCCCCCAGGGCGAGAACCATCCGTGATACCGTCATGCCTGCCTCTCGGGTCATCTCGCCACCGTCTTAGCGCAAAGGTCAGGCTGCGTCACGGGGTCTTTCGGGGCTTTGGCTTTGCCCCGCCGGTGAACAGCACAAGCCCGATCGCCCCGGCAAAAATGGCAATGTCGGCGACGTTGAATGCATAGGGGTTTTCAATCCCGCAGCACGATACGTTCAGAAAATCGGCAACCGCGCCATAGATCACGCGGTCCACCACATTGCCAAGCGCCCCCCCGATCAGCAGCCCGCCACTGATCTGCGCCAGTCGGCCCGCGCAATCACGCCGCAGCCACAGCACCACCCAGGCCGAAATCCCCAGCGCCACCCCGATCAGCACCCAGCGCATCACGCCCGCATTGTTCGACAGCAGGCCAAAGTTGATACCTGTGTTCCATGCCATGCGGAATTGCACGAACGGCGCAAAGACATCGATCTCACCCCGCCCTGGCAGGTCCAGCCACTGGACCACCAGCCATTTCAGCGCCTGATCCAGCGCGAATGTCAGGGCTGCGGTCAGGGTCAGAATGCGCATGTCAGTGCCGGAAATGGCGCTGGCCGGTGAACACCATGGCAAGGCCTGCAGCATCCGCCGCTGCAATCACCTCGTCATCACGCATCGACCCGCCCGGCTGGATGATTGCGGTGGCCCCCGCTTCGGCCGCGGCGATCAGGCCATCGGCAAAGGGAAAGAACGCATCGGATGCGACAACCGACCCTTGCGTCAGGGGCTGGGTCAGACCCACCGCCTGCGCCATGTCCTGCGATTTGCGCGCGGCAATGCGGGTGCTGTCGATCCGGCTCATCTGGCCGGCGCCGATCCCGACGGTCGCGCCGTCGCGCGCATAGATGATCGCGTTGGATTTGACATGCTTTGCGACCGTCCACGCAAACAGCAGATCGGCCAGTTCGGCATCCGTGGGTGCCCGTCTGGTCACCACCTTCAGATCGGCGCGCGCGATGCGCCCGCCGTCGCGGTCCTGCACCAGAAACCCGCCCGCGACCTGCCGGAACGCCAGGCCCTTGGCCAGCGGGTCAGGCAGGCCCACCGTCGTCAACAGGCGCAGGTTCTTTCGCTTTGCAAAAATACTCATGGCATCTGCATCTGCACCGGGCGCGATCACCACTTCGGTAAAAATCTCGGCAATCGCCTCGGCCGTCGGCCCGTCCAGCGGCATGTTGAGCGCGACAATCCCGCCAAACGCAGAGGTACGGTCACAATCGTAAGCGCGCGTATACGCCTCACGGAGGGAACCCGCGCGCCCCACACCGCAGGGGTTGGCGTGTTTGATGATGGCGCAGGCCGGGCCATCGGCGGGCGCAAACTCCGCTACCAGTTCAAACGCCGCATCGGTGTCATTGATGTTGTTGTAAGACAGCTCCTTGCCCTGCCACTGCCGGGCCGTGGCCACGCCTTCGCGGCGGCTGCCGTCGGTGTAGAAGGCCGCTGCCTGATGCGGGTTTTCGCCGTAGCGCAGGGGCTGCGCCAGACGCCCGGCAAAAGCGCGATAGCGCGGGGTCGCCTCACCCAGCTGATCGGCCATCCAGCCCGATACCGCCGCATCATAGGCCGCAGTGCGCGAATAGGCAGTCAGCGCCAGCTTCTGGCGAAACGCCAGCGTCGTTGCGCCATCATTTGCCTTCATCTGGTCCAGCAGGCCTGCATAGTCCGCAGGGTCGGTCACCACCGCGACAAAGCGGTGATTCTTGGCCGCAGCCCGGATCATCGCCGGGCCGCCGATGTCGATATTCTCGATACAGGTCGCGTGATCGGCCCCTTTGGCCACCGTTTCCTCGAACGGATACAGGTTCACGATCAGCAGATCGATCGGCTCGATCCCGTGCGCTGCCATCGCCAGCAGATGTTCGTCGTCGTCACGCAGCGCCAAAAGTCCGCCATGCACCGCCGGATGCAGGGTTTTCACCCGGCCATCCATCATTTCCGGAAAGCCTGTCACCTCCGACACGTCCCGCACCGCCAGCCCCGCCGCCCGCAGCATGCCAGCGGTGCCGCCAGTGGAAATCAGCTCCACCCCCTCGGCCGCGAGGACGCGGGCAAGGTCCAGAAGGCCCGTCTTGTCGGAAACGGAAATCAGCGCACGGCCAATGGGAACACGATTGGTCAAAAACACCCCCAGCAGGTCAGACAGCGCCCGGCCCCGCGTCGCGGCCGAGATCGCGGATTGCGGTGGGAGTATCCTGTGCTTTCGCCAAGGTCCAGCCGATCCGCGTGTCAAACTCTGTGACATGCGCATCCAGCACGATCTGGTCGCAGCTGCGCGGCTTCAACCGGCCCTGTTCCAGATACACCGATGGTTGCAGCGACAGTGTCGCCCGCCCCTGATAGCGGAACACCCAGATTTCCCCGCTTTTCAGCGCTATCGACACCGCATTGCCCCCCATATCCAGCCGCGCATCAACGTCCGGGTGCAAATGAAAGCGGATTGCAAGCCCCAAGCCGTGAGCGCCCGATCCTGCGATGACCGCCACGAATCGCTGCCGCTGCGCCGGGGTTGTCGCGGTCAGCCAGTCTTCGCCTTGCAAATGCCGTCCGTCGCCCGACAGGCACAGGCTGCGGGCATGAATCAGGCCATGGGTCAGCCCCCAACCGTCATGAGCGGCATAAAATCCGTCGTTGTCGGTGCCCGCCAGTGCATAGCTTGTGGTGATGCGCGCGCGTTGCACCAGCACCTCGGCCGTCGCGGGCTGGTCGCCCAGCCGTGAGGATGACGTGCCCCCGATGCACAGTGTGGAATGCGATGGCGTGGCCCGACCCGCGCGTTGCCAGTCCGATCCGAAGTTTCGCCCCGACCCACAGTTGACGATCAGCGGTCGCCGTCCTGACGTCAGCTCGAATGCGAGGGTGGAGGCGTGCGCCAACGTCCCCGGCGGCGGGGCTGTCACATCGGCAATCACACTGACGCGGCCCGCTGTCAGACGGGCAAACCCCATCGCAAGGTCAGGCCGCCGGATGGCCCTGGCCCCGGCCGCTGCCAGCGCCTGATCAAGCCGCCCGTCGATGCCCGGCCCGCCGCCATGGAACCGCGCCAGCCCCCCGTCGGCATGGCGCAAACCGCGCAGACAGGGTGCGATGCGCTGAATCGCGGCCAGATGCGCGGGCGGCACCGCGCGCCCGGCTTCGGTCAGGGCCTGAGCTGCCCAAGTCAGCAGGGTGAACACCTCGAGCAGGTCTTCGGGGTTGCGTGTCGGAATGCCGCCCTGCGCGTCAATCTCGCGCGCGCAATCGCGGGCAAGTGCCGCCGTTGCGGGGCCCACCAGCGCCTCCATCCCGATCAGCGACAGCCCGGCATAGATCAACCCGCACAGCGCCTCGAACCGGGGCAGGCCGGAGGCGGCCTTGGGCCAGCGGCGTGACAGCAGCAGCGTCTGCTGTGTCAGCGTGGCAAAGAATGCCGCCGATTGCGCCGGATCCGCCCCCTGCAACAGCAAGATGGCGTGGTTGATCCAGCGAATCAGCCGCCGACCCGTCAGATCAGGCGTCCAGCCCGCCCCTTTTCCCTGCCCAAAGCGCGCAATCCACGCGCGTGTCCAGCGTTGTGCCAGCGCGCGCGCCGGCGCATCACCCACGGCGGCCAGATCATCCAGCCAGCCAAAACCGTGCGCCTCGGCCAGAAAGGCCGCATCGGGGCCAGCGATGTCCCACAGGAGCGTTCCCGGCGCCTGGACCAGATGCCCCGCCATCCGGATGTTGCCTGCCAGCAGCTGCCGCCCGCGCGTCAGCGTCCCGATGCTGCGCGGTTCGGGCTGCGAGGCAAAGCCCCGTGCAGGCGCCGTCAGTCCGGCCCGCCATACGGCCAGGCGCGTACCCAGATCGGTTGCGCTGCGCAGACGCTGTGCCATGGTTGCCCGCTGCCCTTTCCGCCGGTTCGTTTGTCGCCCGGTGCTTGGTTGACCTTAACGGGCTGCACCTGCCCTGTCACCGTGCCAGACCGGCTCGGGCAATCTAACGCCGCTGCAGAGTGCCGCATGCAGGCGTTTCAAAGCGGCACGGACTCGTCGTCCATGTGCATTCATGCACAAGTATCGCGCGAAATTTGGCATTTTCTCACACACAAGATCAGTCATATTGGAACGAGTAACGAGCTTGTCACCCGCACAGAGGATAAGATGACCACCATACCCGGCATCCACCACATCACGGCCATTTCCGGCTCGGCGCAGGCCAATCTCGATTTCTATACCGGCGTGCTGCACCAGCGGTTGGTCAAGAAAACCGTGAACTTCGATGCGCCCGATACCTATCATCTGTACTACGGCGACCACACCGGCAGCCCCGGCACCATCCTGACCTTCTTTCCCTTTGCCGACGCCGCCCCCGGCCGTGCCGGCCCCGGCATGGCCAGTGCCTATGCCTATGCCGTCCCCAAATCCGCCTTCGACGGCTGGATGGGTTCACTCGCCCTGAAGGCCGAAGATTTTGACCTGACCGATCGCCTTGGCGCGCGGGTCATCACCTTGCGCGATCCCGATGGCGCGCCCGTGGAACTGGTTGAAAGCGGCACAGGCGACGGCTCCATCGGTGGATTTCATTCCGTCACCCTGTGGGAGCGCGACATCGCGCCGACGGCGCGGTTGTTGCAGGACGTGTTCGGCTATGTCGAAGCCGGGCACGAAACGACGGGCGGCACCGAACGGCTGCGCCTGACTGCGCCCGGCGATGCCGTCGGCAACATCGTGGACCTGATCCGCACCGACCGCATCGTATACCCCCGCCCCGGTGCGGGGACGATCCACCATGTCGCGTTCCGCGCCCGAAATGACGCCGAACAACTGGCGTGGATCGACCGTCTGGCGACTGCCGGCCACCGTACGACACCGGTGATCGACCGGCAGTATTTCAACGCAATCTACTTTCGTGAACCCGGCGGTGTGCTGTTTGAAATCGCCACCGATCCGCCCGGCTTCACGATTGACGAACCGCTTGAAACGCTGGGTCAGGCCCTGATGCTGCCCGCCCGCCATGAACCGCTGCGTGCGCAGCTGACCCGCGTTCTGCCCCCCTTGCGTGTCGCATGAGGCGGGCGGGGATCAGCGCCCAAAACGCCAGTGCGGGGATTGTTCTGGCCCATGGGCGCGGTGGCAGTGCAGCCGATATTCTGGGCCTGATGGACCACGCAGGCCTGCCCGACATTGCCGCCATCGCACCGCAGGCGCCGGGCCACAGCTGGTGGCCTGCCAGCTTTCTGTCGCCCGCCGCCGAAACCGCGCCACATGTCGCAGCAGGGCTTCAGGCCATGCAGGCGGCCGTTGCGGCGCTGGAGGCAGACGGCCTGCCGCGCAACCGCATCTGGCTCGGCGGCTTCAGCCAGGGTGCCTGCCTTGCGCTGGAAACCTATGCCCGGCACGGTGCCGGGCTGGCGGGGGCGTTCGGCTTTTCCGGCGGGTTGATCGGCACGGCAGATGCGGGGGGCGAGCCGATGGCGGACCTGTATGGCCATCTGCCCAAACGGTTCGACTATACCGGGCGGCGCGATGGCGGGCAGGTCTGGCTGAGCGTGCATGAACGCGATCCCCACATCCCGCTGAAACGGGTCGAGGACAGCGCCTTTGTGCTGGGCGAACTGGGCGCTGATGTGCGGGTGCAGGTCTACCCCGGTGCGGGCCACGCCGTGATGCGCGACGATGTCGCCATCCTGCGCGGGTGGCTGAACGGGGTGCGTGCGGGGTGACCTCTGCGGGATCGGATGCATGTGTCCGATCCCGCAGAGGTCACCCCGCCGCGTCATCCGCACAGTTAACCGGCCGTGTCGACAGCTTTTCAAAGCCCTGATTGTGTTGGATAAAGCAGGGTAGTGCCAAATGGCGCCTTTCCTACTCACCCAGCTTTGCGTGCAACTCGTCCAGGTCGACTTCGGCCAGTGGCAGCTTGTTGGCGGGGTTGTCGAAATCATACTTGAACAGCTGAAAATCGCGTTTGTAGATTTCCCACATCAGATGCCTGGACAGATCGTCAAAGTAGTCTTCAACCGGATGCAGTCGCTTTGGCCCGTGACCTTCGCTTTCGTTGAACCTGGGGATCTTCTTGAGGTTCACCTTGTGCCTGGTCTTGATGTTGTTCAGCACGACCTGCATGCCGTCGTCGAATTTCTCGGTGAAAAGGACGTGGTTGTAGCGTCCCCCATTGACGATGAAGGTGCTGACGTGGCCTGACATCGCCGACCAGTGGATGTCGGGTTCCATCGGTTTCTTGAACCGGATGGTGTCACGCGCAAACAGCAGGAAGCGGCGGAAGCTGGCGATCTGGTCGAACTCGCCCTGGCCGTCGTCGCCGCCGACCTCGATGCCGTACTTCTGCGTCAGCAGCGGCACCATGTTGCCGCGATAGCGCTTTCCGTTACGCTGGATGCCGCAGATCTTGTCAAAGAACGATGACAGGATGCGCGTGTACGGATTGCGCACGCAGGTAAAGGCATAGGATTTATGCGCCTTCACGTTCTGCTCGATCCGGGGTTGGCTCGCCTCGATCGCCCATTTGTGCATCCGGTCGGTCGTGTCGTGGATGTCGCCGTCATAGAATACGCCATGGTCGGAGTAGAACATGATCTGCCCGATCGTCGAACATGCGCATTTCGGAACGACGCGGTAGACCACGCTTTCGCTTTCCGTCATCCAGGTACCGGGAAACCCCATAAATCCTCACCTTCCGCGGCCGTTTTGCAGGCTTTTGCCCGCAGCGGCCCTGTCCGGGCGTAAAAGAACAAAGAAACTCTGTCTTTTCAATGGACGATAACGCTATTTAAAGAACTGAATCTGCGGGAAAAGCGTGAAAGACTTCTGAATGGCCAAGATCGCCTACATTCTGCTCTGCCACAAAGACCCCGAAGGCATCATCGCCCAGGCCATGCGCCTGACGGCCGTGGGTGATTTCATCGCAATCCATTTCGACGCCCGCGCCAAGCGCGAGGCCTATGACAAGATCCGCGGCGCCCTTGCCGACAACCCGAATGTCACCTTCGCGCGGCGCCGGGTGAAATGCGGCTGGGGCGAGTGGAGCTTGGTCGAGGCCACGCTTCTGGCACTCAGGGCGGCGGTCGAAACCTTTCCGCGTGCCACGCATTTCTACATGCTGTCGGGTGACTGCATGCCGATCAAATCGGCCGAATACACGCATCGTTTTCTGGATGCGCAGGAAGTTGACTACATCGAGAGCTTTGATTTCTTCGCCTCCGGCTGGATCAAGACCGGAATCAAGGAAGAACGGCTGATCTATCGCCACTGGTTCAACGAGCGCAATTCCAAGCGGCTGTTCTACGGGTCGATGAAGGCGCAGCAACGGCTGGGGCTGGCGCGCAAGGTGCCTGCCGACATCGCCATGCAGATCGGCAGCCAATGGTGGTGCCTGCGCCGCCGCACCGTGGAATGGGTGCTGGATTTTATCGCAAAACGCCCCGATGTGATGCGGTTTTTCCGCACCACATGGATCCCGGATGAGACGTTCTTTCAGACGATCGTCAAGCATGTGGTGCCGGAACATGAAATACGCAGTCGCACGCTGACATTTCTTGTGTTTTCCGACTACGGCATGCCGGCGACCTTTTACAACGATCAGTATGACCTGCTGGTCAGTCAGGACTATCTGTTTGCGCGCAAGATCAGCCCCGATGCGAAACATCTGAAGGACCGTCTGGGCGCGCTTTACGCGACCACAGACGCGCGGTTCCAGATTTCCAACGAAGGCCGCAGCCTGCACAAGTTTATCACTGGCCGGGGCCGCGTCGGGCGCCGTTTTGCCGCGCGGTTCTGGGAGACCGAGGCGAGCGTGGGCCGGGAACGCCGCCTGATGATGGTAACGTGCAAGAAATGGCACGTCGCCAAGCGTCTGGTCGAACGGGTGCGGCAGGTGACAAATCTGCCGTGCGTGGACTATCTGTTCAACGAATCGTACACCGAATTGCCCGATCTGGGCGGCATCCAGTCCACGCTGGAAAAACGCACACGGCATCGCCGGGCGCTGGTGCGGATGCTGTTTGACCATTGGCAATCCGACAGTCTTGTCATCTGCATCGACCCCGCCTCGATGGACCTGATGCACGATTTCTATGCCGACAAGGCCGAAGCCCGCTTGTTGGAAATCGAATGCGATTTTTCCGATGATTACCTGCTGGGTCACGCCCGCCGCGTGGGGCTTGCCGGTGACCGCACCGCACAGGAAACGCTGGACCGGCTGCTGCCCACCATCCGCTATGACGTGAAATTTGAAAGTGATCGTATCCGGGATGCGGGCTTCAGAGGATTTCACCGTCTGCGCCAGTCGGGGTCGCTCGATGAAAACACGCTTGCCCTGACCGATTTCCTTGGTATCCCGGTTGAAAAAGCGCGACAGATCGTGGCAACCGAGCACCTGTTTGTGGATTGACCATGGCGCATGCATACGACCCGCAGAATATCTTCGCCCGTATCCTGCGTGGCGAGATTTCGAACAAGACCGTGATGGAAACGCCCCATACGCTGGCGTTCCACGATATCAACCCGCTGGCACCCGTGCATGTGCTGGTGATCCCCAAGGGCGCCTATGTGACCTTCGATCACTTCGCCGCCGAAGCGACCGAGGCAGAGCTTGCCGATTTCCACCGCACCTGCGCGAAGATCACCGCGATGATGGACCTTGGGTCGGGTTATCGCGTGATTTCCAACGCCGGTGACGATGGCGGGCAGGAAGTGCCGCATTACCACCTGCATATCCTGGGTGGTCGGCCTTTGGGGCCGATGCTGATGCGCTAAACCGCAAGGTTCGGGTCGCGGCGTGGCCATTCTGGCTCTGGATCGTGTGGAAAGCGGAGCAAGTCATGCCCATCCGTTTCACGCCCATCGCCACCAACGCCGTCCGCGCCTGTCAGGCGGGCGCACCTGATGCCAACGGCCAGCCCCCGGACGCCATGGCTGATCGGGCCGATGAGTTGCCGGCTGATCCGCGCGTGGCCTATGTTCACGTCCGTTCCGCCCGCAACAACTGCTTTCAGGCGCGGATCGACCGGGCGTAACACCCTGAAAGTTTGCGTGCTAGAACGTTCAGACCACGCGGGGCCATCCCCTCAATGCGCCGCTGCCCAACTTGCGCCCTGCCCGGCCTCGACTGTCAGCTTGACTGACAGCTTCACCGCCGGGTCCGCCGCCCCTTCCATGACATTGCGCGCGGTGGTGGTAAGCGCATCCACCGCGCCCTCGGCCACCTCGAACAGCAACTCGTCGTGCACCTGCAGCAGCATTTTTGCATCCAGCCCCGCAATGGCCGCCGGCATCCGGATCATCGCGCGACGGATCACATCGGCCGCCGTGCCCTGGATCGGCGCGTTGATCGCGGCGCGTTTGGCGAAACCGGCGCCGGGGCCTTTGGCGTTGATTTCGGGCGTATGAATTTTCCGCCCGAACAGGGTCTGCACATAGCCGTTCGCCTGCGCGAACCTGATGGTTTCGGACATGTATTCCCTGATGCCCGGAAAGCGTTCAAAGTAGCGGTCGATGAAGCCCTGTGCGTCGGCACGCGGAATACGCAGATTGCGCGCCAGACCAAAGCCCGAAATCCCGTAGATCACACCAAAATTGATTGCCTTGGCCTGGCGGCGGATGTCGGATGTCATCTGGTCCAGCGGCACGTTGAACATCTCGGACGCGGTCATCGCGTGGATGTCGATCCCATCCTTGAACGCCTGCTTCAGCGCCGGGATATCGGCGATGTGGGCCAGAATGCGCAGCTCGATCTGGCTGTAATCGAGCGACACCAGCACGCGGCCTTTCGGGGCCACGAACGCCTCACGGATGCGACGCCCTTCTTCGGACCGTATCGGGATGTTTTGCAGGTTCGGATCGGTCGATGCCAGCCGCCCGGTATTGGCCCCTGCGATGGAATATGAGGTGTGTACCCGGCCCGTTTCGGGGTTGATATGGTCTTGCAAGGCGTCGGTGTAGGTGGATTTCAGCTTGGCCAGCTGCCGCCAGTCCAGCACCAACCCCGGCAGGTGATGTTCTGTGGCCAGATCCTCCAGAATATCGGCGCCAGTGGAATAGGCCCCGGTCTTGCCCTTTTCGCCCCCTGGCAGTTTCAGCTTGTCAAACAGGATCTCGCCCAGTTGTTTGGGGCTGCCGACGTTGAACGGCTGTCCCGCCGCAGCCTGGATCTCGGCCTCCAGCCCGGCCATCTTTTGCGCGAAAGCATTGGACATGCGTGACAGGGTATCGCGGTCGACCTGAATGCCAGCCATTTCCATCTGCGCCAGGACCGGCACCAAAGGCCGCTCCAGCGTTTCATAGACCGTCGTCACCCTCGCCCGGTGCAGCAACGGCTTGAACACCTGCCACAGGCGCAGCGTCACATCGGCATCCTCGGCCGCATACTTCACCGCGTCATCAATGGCCACGCGGTCGAACGTCACCATCCCCTTGCCCGATCCCAGCAGAGTTTTGATCGGAATGGGGACATGGCCCAGATACTGCTCCGACAGCGCATCCATGCCATGCCCGTGCAGGCCAGCATGCATGGCGTATGACATCAGCATGGTGTCGTCGATCGGGGACACATCCACGCCGTGACGCGCGAAAATCTTGGCGTCATATTTCATGTTCTGACCGATTTTCAGGATGCTTGCGTCCTGCAGAGCCGGCTTCAGCGCCGCCAGAACCTGATCCATCGGCAATTGCCCGGCCACAAGTTCGGATGATCCGAACAAATCCCCGCCGCCCTGCTTGTGACCAACGGGGATATAGGCTGCTACCCCCGCATCGACACAGAGCGAGATGCCCACGAGGTCCGCCCGCATCTCATCAAGGCTGGTGGTTTCGGTATCCACCGCCACATGGCCCACCTCGCGGATGCGGTCGATCCACTGGTCCAGCACGGCCATGTCCCGGATGCAGACATATGCGCTGTGATCGAACGGCAGGGTTGCCTGCGCCGCAACGGGCGGTGTCGGCTCGGCCCCTTCCTGAACCGCGGGGGCGGCGATCTTGAGCCGCTCGGCCACGCGGCGCGTCAGGGTGCGGAATTCCATGTCGGTCAGGAACGCCATGATCTGATCGGGATCAGGCAGCCGCACCTCAAGACTGTCGAGGCTGAAGTCCAGCGGAGTCTGTGCATCCAGCGTCACGAGGCGCTTGGAAATCCTGATCTGGTCTGCATTGTCCACCAGTGCCTCGCGGCGTTTGGGCTGCTTGATCTCGCCCGCGCGCGCCAGAAGGGTCTCCAGATCGCCGTATTCCTGAATAAGCAGTGCCGCTGTCTTGAGTCCAATCCCCGGAGCCCCTGGCACGTTGTCAACCGAATCCCCGGCCAGTGCCTGCACATCGACCACGCGGGCCGGGTCCACCCCGAACTTCTCGAACACCTCATCCAGCCCGATGCGCACGTTCTTCATCGGGTCGCGCATCACAACGCCATTGCCCACCAGCTGCATCAGGTCCTTGTCGGATGAAATGATCGTGCATTCCCCTCCGGCTTCGGTGGCTTGTCGGGCGAGGGTGGCGATGATGTCATCGGCCTCGTAATTCCGGACTTCGATGCAGGCCACGTTGAACGCCTTGGTCGCGGCCCGGGTCAGCGGAAATTGCGGGCGCAGATCTTCGGGCGGCTCGGGCCGGTTGGCCTTGTAGGCGGGGTAGATTTCATTGCGGAAGGTTTTTGACGAATGATCGAAGATCACCGCCAGATGGGTCGGCGCGTCCGCTCCGCGGTCACGCGTCAGTTCGCCCCACAGGATGTTGCAGAACCCCGCAACCGCACCAACGGGCAGACCGTCGGACTTTCGCGTCAGCGGCGGCAAGGCATGATAGGCGCGAAAGATATAGGCCGACCCGTCGATCAGATGCAGATGATGGCCTTTGCCGAATGCGGTCATTCCGGCGTTCCTTGTTTTCGCGTTGCTTTGCCTGACTATTCGCACGAACGTGGCCGTGCTGCCAGCCACCGCGTGCGACAGCAGCCCATTGTCGGTACGGAGAAAGACGTCAATGCGCAGACTGGTGCGTGCCCTGCTGGGGTTTTCGGGTGGATTTCTGGCCGGCGCGGCAATCACGCTTGGGCTGTGTATCGCTGCGGCCCATGTCTTCGATATACCGCAGTTCGAGGGCGCTTACGCCATGGGCGTCATTTTCGGCTGGATGCCGCTGGGGGGCGTTCTGGGCGGTATGGTCGGCGCGGTCTGGGCGGCGCGGCGCGGCTAGCCCACCATGCTGCCAACCATCTAGTGATCATCATGCGCATGGGCGCGGTCAATCTCGTAGCGCTTGTCGCAATAGCCACATTCGACCCAACCCTTGTCTTCGGGGATGCTCAGCCAGACGCGCGGATGGCCCAGTGCGCCTTCGCCGCCGTCGCAAGCCACCTTCCATGTGCTGACAACTTCGGTTTCGGGGGCTCGGGTTGCCATGGGATGCTCCTGCTTGCGTGCCGGGCCAATCTATCGGAAGGGCAGGGGCGGCGGCAAGGGCGGGCGTTGATATCGGATAACAGCCGAAAACCCCCGCCGTGATTTTGAATATCAGGTGCCACTGCGCCCA
>JAYSSN010000437.1:0-6844 GCA_043720555.1 Rhodobacterales bacterium
GGGTCATTCCGACTTCTGGAGGGCCTCGATTTCGGCCCACAGGCCTTCATGGCTGATCGTCAGTAACGGGTCGCCCAGATACCCGTCATAGCCTTCGTCAGCCGTCTTGGCCAGTTCCGCATCCTCCAGCGCCTCGTAATACGCCATCGCCTCGACCGAGATCATGACGGCCACCGCCTTGCCGTGTTTCTTGATCGTCACATCCTCATGCCCGTGCTGGACCTTTCCCAGCAGGTCGGCAAGATTGTCGCGTGCTTCCGATACAGTGACTTCAATCATGGCGCTCTCGTTCCATACAAAACGTCAAAAAGACCAGTGACGTCACGGGTGTAAGAATCATAAGCCATCAATGTCGGGATGCCGGGCAAATCACCCCTCAAAACAACCCGTCTCCGCCCTGATCCTGCTCGATCGCCTCATCGGCCACAATCGCTCCGGCGCCACCGATCAACAACGGCGCGCAGCCTGTCATCATCGCCGTCACCAGCACCGCCCATATGATCTTCTGCATCTGTCTGCCTTTCCCGCTCAGTACCATGACTGCGCCTGTTGCGTTTCCCCGGTGATTGCCGCCCCTGCCGTCTGCAGATCGCGGCGCGCGCCTTCGACGGCTTCAAAACCCGCGACCGCGATCAAGACCAGCAAAGACAGCAGGTGCAGATAACGCATGGGCTTGTCCCGTCAACGGCTTGCGGAAACAAACGCGGCACAGCGGCGATGGTTCCCCCGCCAAAGGGCGCGGGCCCGGTCCGTGACGTCAGCACCTGCCCGCCGACGCAGCAGCGTTGCCTGCACCCGGCCCGCCGGACATGTTCCGATGATCCCGCCGTGTTTCAAAGCCCCGAGCGAACATTTTCGCAAGTCGCGCAACGCTTTATCATCACGCAAATACACCTGGAAAGCACCCTACAGCGCCAGCGCCACCCAGGCCCCGTTCCGCTTGGATGACCGCACGCAGGCGTCGACGAACGCGACCCCTTCCAGCCCTTCCTTGATCCCGGGAAAGCTCACATCGTCGTCCAGCGCCGCCCCGCTGCGACGCGCGATGATCGCCCGCGCGGCCTCGGCATAGATGTTGGCGAACCCCTCCAGATACCCCTCCGGATGCCCCGGCGGGATGCGCGTCACCCGTGCCGCCGCTGCGTTCGCCCCCGCGCCGCCACGGGTCATCAGCCGCCTGGGTTCCCCCAGCGGCGTGACCCACAGATAATTCGGGTCTTCCTGCGCCCATGACATCCCCGCCCTGGTGCCATAGACCCGCAGCCGCAGCGCATTCTCGCAACCGGTGGCTACCTGACTGCACCACAGCATCCCCCGCGCCCCGCCCTGATAGCGTAGCAGCACATGGCCGTTGTCATCCACGCGCCTGCCGGGCACGAAGGCCTGCAAATCCGCCGCCAGGCTTTCCAGTGACAGCCCGGTCACGAACCCCGCAAGGTTGAACGCGTGCGTGCCGATATCCCCCGTACTGCCCCCGGCCCCTGACTGCGCGGGGTCGGTGCGCCAGCCCGCCTGCTTTTGCCCCGATGCCTCCAGATCCGTCGCCAGCCAATCCTGCGCGTATTCCACCTGCACCAGACGGATATCGCCCAACTCACCCGCTGCAATCATCGCCCTTGCGTGACGGACCATCGGATAGCCCGTGTAATTATGCGTCAGCGCAAAAATCGAGGTGCTGGCCGCCACTGCCTTGGCCAGCTTTTTCGCCTCGGGCAGCGTGGCCGTCAGCGGCTTGTCGCAAATGACGTGGATGCCGCGTTTCAGGAATTCCAGGGCGACGGGCGCATGCATGTGGTTTGGCGTGACGATCGCCACCGCTTCGATCCCGTCTTTCCTGCGCGCCTCGCGGCGGGCCATTTCGGCAAAGCTGGCATAGGCGCGGGCGGGATCGATGCCCAGATCGGCACCGCTCGCCTTTGATTTTTCGGCGGTCGCACTGAAGCATCCTGCGACGAGGTCATACTGATCGTCGATCCGGCTCGCGATACGGTGCACCGCGCCGATAAAGGCCCCCTGGCCGCCGCCGACCATCCCCAGGCGGATGCGCGGGGAGCGGACGACATGGGCTGCATCAATGGGCATGGCTACTCTCCGATCCCCAGCATCCGCTTGTTGGCGGCAAGGTCCGTGCTGCCACCGGCGAAGTCGTCGAACGCCTTTTCGGTGACCCGGATGATGTGGTGCTTTACAAACTCCGCGCCCTCGCGCGCGCCATCTTCGGGATGCTTCAGTGCGCATTCCCATTCGACCACGGCCCAGCCGGAAAAGTCGTATTGTGTAAGTTTGGAGAACACCGAGGCAAAATCAACCTGTCCGTCACCCAAGGACCGGAAGCGCCCCGCACGGTCGATCCAGCTTTGATATCCACCATAGACGCCCTGCGACCCCGTCGGGTTCAACTCGGCGTCCTTGACGTGGAACATCTTGATCCGGTCGTGGTAGAAGTCGATGTTCTGCAAATAGTCGAGATGCTGCAAGACATAGTGGCTGGGGTCATAGAGCATGTTGCAGCGCGAATGGTCCTTCAGCCGGAACAGGAACATTTCGAACGAAATGCCATCATGCAGGTCTTCGCCGGGATGGATTTCGTAGCAGACATCGACGCCGCAATCCTCGGCATGGTCCAGGATTGGCAACCAGCGTTTGGCCAGTTCATCGAACGCCGCTTCGATCAACCCGGCCGGTCGCTGCGGCCAAGGGTAGACATACGGCCAGGCGAGCGCGCCGGAAAACGTGGCATGTGCTGAAAGTCCAAGGTTTTTCGACGCACTCAGCGCCTTTTTTACCTGATCGACCGCCCATTCCTGCCGCGCCTTGGGGTTGCCCTTGACGTGCGGCGCGGCGAACGCATCGAAGGCGTCGTCATAAGCGGGGTGGACGGCGACCAGCTGACCCTGCAGGTGGGTGGACAGTTCAGTGACCTCGATCCCCGATGCCGCCGCCACACCCTTGAATTCATCGCAATAGTCCTTCGACGTGGCTGCCTTTTCCAGATCGAACAGCCGCGCGTCCCACGATGGCACCTGCACGCCCTTGTAGCCGCAGTCGGCAGCCCAGGCTGTGATACCGGCCCAACTGTTGAATGGCGCAGCATCGCCGGCAAACTGCGCCAGAAAAAGCGCCGGCCCCTTGATCGTCTTCATCTCGTCGTCCCCCACACTGCGCCGCAAACGCCTGGCATCATTCCCAATCGAATTCGCGTGGCTGGTCAAGGGCCTGCGATACCGGGCCGCCGGGATGTTCGATGGCCGACACCACGGCCCGCGCCAGATGCGCACCGGCACGCCCCACGTCTTCGTGCAGGACCAGCATCTTTGGTCGGAAACGGCGCAGGAACCGGATCGCCTCTTTCGCCACCAGATCGAAGTCGGCACCGATGTGCAGCCCGCAAAGCTCGGCCCCCGTGACGGCAGCCATGGCCGCGGTGGTGGAGCCGCAGATGATGCCATCCGGCACCGCCCCCGTGGCCATCCGGCGTGCCATCGCGGCTTCGATGGCGGTGGCGCCGTCATCGCTGGTCGTATCGGCCAGCACTTCGGCAACGACGCCACGGGCCAGCGCGGTTGCGGCAAACCCGCCAATCATGTGGCCCGCATAGCAGTGCGCACGCGGGGGGGCGATCAACAACAACTGCTTGCGGCCCCGTTCGACCAGCGCATCGACGGCAAGGCGTGAAAACGCGTCGTTGTCATAGTCGAAATACGGATGGTCAACCCCGGTTTCCGTGCGCCCGTGCGTGGCGAAGGGCACATGATGGGCGGCGAGATACAGGATGCGGGGGTCGTTCGGTGTGGTCTGGTTCAGTATGATCCCGTCGGCCGATCCGGTTTCCACCAGATAGCGAATCGGCGTCATCGGGTCTTCGTCGGGAAAGAAAGGCATGACGACCATATGATAGGAGGTGCCCCGCAATTCCTGTGCGATGGATGTTATCAGCCGCGAGGTGTGGTTCATCACATCCTCTTCGGTGGACAGCACAAGGGCGATGACGTTTGTCTTGCCGGTGCGCAGACGCACACCCGCGCGATTGGGGCGGTAGCCAAGGCGCTGGGCTGCGGCCCGGACCCGCAGCTTGGTGGCCTCGCCAATATCGGGGGCGTCTTTCAGCGCGCGGCTGACCGTCGCCACGGCAAGGCCTGTTTCCAGCGCGATGGTTTTCAGCGTGGGGCGCGTGTCGGCATCAACGGGCGCGGGGGATGTCATCGGGAATCACCCGTTCTGGCTGCGACGTTTTGGCGGGCGGGCCACGGGAACACCTGCGCAAAGGCACCCGCCCGTGCGGATGGGGCGTCGCGGTACGGCGCCGATTTTGCATCTGCAGAAACGCCAGAATACCGCTTGGCTGCATCGGCTTGCAGCGCGGTTTTCACCTCAGTTTTAGCCCGGATGCAGCACATAACCCGTTCCCCCTCGGGCCATCGATTCGGTCCCATTCAATGCCGGAAAAAGTTGATCCGGCAAGCGCAAAGATTACTTGATCTGAAAATCTATAACGTTATAGGCTGATTCTATAACGTTACAGAACGAGAACGTTAGCTAGGGAGGACGACATGAAAACCTATACCTTGGCGGCCGCGCTTTGTGCATCGGTCGCGCTACCGGGCTTTGTCTTTGCCGAGGAACTGGAGGTCACCCATTGGTGGACATCCGGTGGCGAAGCCGCTGCCGTGGCCGAATTGGCCAATGCCTTCAACGCGAGCGGTGACGCTTGGGTTGATGGGGCGATTGCGGGTGGCGGCGGCACAGCGCGCCCGATCATGATCTCGCGCATCACCGGCGGCGACCCGATGGGTGCCACCCAGTTCAACCATGGCCAGCAGGCGCTGGAACTGGTCGAGGCCGGGCTGATGCTGGACCTGACCGATGTGGCCGAGGCCAACAACTGGAAAGAGACCATCTTTCCGGCAAGCCTGCTGGAAGCATGCACGGTCGACGGAAAAGTGTATTGCGCGCCGGTGAACATCCACTCGCCGGAATGGCTGTGGCTGTCGAACAAAGCCTATGCCGATGCCGGTATCCCGGTGCCAAAGGACTGGAACGAATTCGTGGCCTCGGCTCCGGCCCTGGAAGCCGCCGGCAAGATCCCGCTGGCGCTGGGCAACCAGCCCTGGCAGTCCAACCTCGCCTTCGGTGCGATGCAGATCGCTGTGGCGGGTCTGGATAACTGGAAGGCCGTCAACGTCGACAAGGACATGGACGTTGCTGCGGGCCCCGAATTTGCCGCTGTTTTCGCCGCTGCGGCCGAGGCGCGCAAGCTTGCTGCCAAGTCGACGGTGCAGGACTGGAACCAGGCCACCAACCTTGTCATCACCGGCGAAGCGGGCGGCCAGATCATGGGTGACTGGGCGCAGGGCGAATTCCAGGTCGCCAACCAGGTCGCAGGCACTGACTACACCTGCCTGCCGGGCCTTGGCCTGAACGCCTACCTGTCCACCGGTGGCGATGCTTTCTACTTCCCGAAGATGGACAATCCGGAGAAGGAAGCTGCGCAGAAGCGTCTGGCAGCCCTTCTGGTCAGCCCCGAAGTGCAGGTTGCCTTCAACCTGAAGAAGGGCTCGCTGCCGATCCGTGGCGACATTGACATGGCATCAGCCAATGATTGCATGAAGAAGGGTCTGGAGATTCTTGCCTCGGGCAATCTGCTGCCCACCGGCGACATGGTGTGGAGCCCGGACGTCGTGAAACAGGCCGAAGATCTGATGGTCGAGTTCTGGATGTCCGAGATGCCTGCCGAGGAAGCCCAGACCAAGTGGGTGGAAATCCTGAAGTCCGGCCTCTGAAACTGCCCTGACAGGGGGGGTCGTCCGTGGTGCGGACGGCCCCCTTTTTTGCACTGAACGGCCAAGGGGGGACGGATGTCTGTGCAGCCAAAGCGCCTGTTGCGCAATATCAATGCCAAGATCGCGGCCATTCCGATGATACTGACATCGTTGGTGGTCTTTGTTGGCGGAACGATCTGGACCGTCATCTACTCCTTTACGGATTCCAAGCTGTTGCCGAGACTGCGTTGGGTCGGCCTTGATCAGTACGAACGGCTCTGGTCAAACAGCCGCTGGCTGGTTTCCATCGAGAACCTGTTCTTCTACGGGGTGATGTCACTGATCTTTACCATCCTGATGGGGTTCTTGCTTGCGGTGCTGATGGATCAGAAGATCCGTTACGAAGATACGTTCCGCACCATCATGCTCTATCCCTTCGCGCTGTCGTTCATCGTGACGGGGCTGGTCTGGCAATGGATCCTCAATCCGCAATTCGGCATTCAGGAGGTTGTGCGCAACCTCGGCTGGGAGAGTTTTTCGTTTGACCCGCTGAACAACCCCGAAACGGTGCTTTACGGTCTGTTGATCGCGGGGCTCTGGCAGGGGACCGGGTTCGTGATGTGCCTGATGCTGGCGGGTCTGCGCGGGATTGACGAAGACATCTGGAAGGCCGCGCGGGTGGACGGGATTCCGACATGGAAGACCTACCTCGTGATCATCGTGCCGATGATGCGGGCCGTGTTCATCACAACGCTGGTCATCGTCGCGGCGGGGATCATCAAGCTTTACGATCTGGTGGTCGCGCAGACCTCGGGCGGGCCTGGCGGAAATGCGAGCCAGGTGCCGGCCATGTATGTCTACGACTACATGTTCCAGGCGCAGAATCTGGGGCAGGGCTTTGCGGCCTCGACCATGATGCTCTTGTCGGTTCTGATCGTGCTGATCCCCTGGGCGTATCTGGAATTCGGAGGCAAGAAGAATGGCTGACGCCACCCTCACCATGACCGGCCCGCGCGGGATAAAAGCCCGGCAGCGGTTTTCGGGCCGCAATATCATGCTCTACGGCACGCTGATCGTTGTGTGCC
>JAYSSN010000438.1:0-6806 GCA_043720555.1 Rhodobacterales bacterium
GTCGAGGTCCAGATGTCGAGCTCGAAAATGCTGGCATAGGCTTCGAGCCAGTCTCCCATCTTGTCCTTGGGGGTGAAAACGGGCCAGTTTTCCGGGAAGGGAAGATAGGGCAAGTGGCCGTACCAGACCGGATCGTGGAGGACGAGAGAGCGGTAGCGGTTGCGCCAGGAGTCGCCCGTGCGGGGATTTTTCTCGACGATCACGGTGGGGACGCCAAGCTGTTTGAGCCTCGCCCCAAGGGCCAGGCCGCCCTGGCCGCCGCCGATGATAAGGGAATAGGGCTGGTCTTGCAGGCCAAGGAGCGCGGCCTGCGAAGCGCGGTTTTCAGACCAGGTCCGACGGTCACGGTCGGCCTTGTGAACGATGCCTTTCGGGCGGGTCGGGCCACGGAGTTCCTCGTGCCCCTTCAGGTCGGACATGGCGGTCAGGAGGATGAAAGCGCGGCCGCCGCGCAGGGTGACGCGGCCGATCCCGTGGGCGGAGGCGGTGTCGAAGGCCAGCCAGACATGGGTCTGGGAACTGTCGGTTTCCGGAGATTCGGTGATGCGCCAGTTCGTAGGGGACGTGGTTCCCAACGTTTCGGCAAGCATCGCAGCAATGGCCGGGCGGCCCTCCATCGTCTTGATGTTCCAGGTGAAGGTCAGGAGGTCGCGCCAGTAGCCGGTCTCGTGAAACTGGGCAGTGACGGCAGGGATGTCGCCGGCCGAGATGGCGGCGGTAAAAGCGGAAAGCCAGTCTTGTGGAGTGGTCGTCACGTCAATCTCCCAAAGGTTCGATCGAACGGCCGGCGCCTTTTTCGACAAAGTTGAACTTGATCCGGCGCAAGTTTTCGCGGGCGATCGGGCCCATCTGGTAGCCCGTCGCGGCTGCGACGAGATCGATGATGATAAGGAAGGCGAAACGCGACGCCGAGGGGGTGAGGGCGTCGGGGTATTCGGCAATCCGGGTGGTCAGAGCAATTTCGGCGGCATCGGCGAGGGCCGAGCCAGGGGTAGTGATGGCAATGGTGTGGGCACGGTATGTCTGGGCAATGTCGAGGCAGTCAATGACTTCGCGCGTTTGGCCGGTGGCGGAAATGGCGATGATCACGTCATCGGGACGAAAGGTAGAGACGGTCATGCGGGCAAGGTAGGGGTCTTTGCAGGCGGTGACGGGGACACCGTAGCGAAAGAGGCGGTTCTGGGTTTCCTCGGCGAGCGCGGAGGACGACCCGCCGAGACCCAACACCAGCACGCGGCGGGCCGGGGCGAGGATCGCGGCGGCGGCGATGACGAGGGCGGGGTCGAGCTGACGTTCGACTTCACGTAGCGCGAGCCGCGCTTCGCCCATGACAGAGGTCCAGAAGGGAGGTGTCGCGCCGAGGCCGGCGGCGGGGAGGGGCATGTCGGCGGCGAGGAAGATCTCGCCGACGACAAGGCTGCGGGCGAGCTGGAGTTTGAAGTCGCGCACGCCTTCGCAGCCGATCGAGCGGCAGAATCTGGTGACGGAGGGTTGGCTTACGCCGGCGCGAATGGCGAGTTCGGCGTTGGACGCATCCACCGCCGCTTGAACATCAGAAAGAACCGCGTCGGCCACGGATTGCTCGGCGCGGCTGAGGCTGGGGTAGCAATCCTTGATGCGGGCGATGATGTCGTGAAGGAACAAGGCACCTGAATCGGGCAGGGAAACTGCCTGTTCTGCGCGTCGCATCTGGCACACTCCTTTGCCGGGACTCGGTGCCGAGTATGCCGAGCATAGATGCTGGGCGTCAAGAAAATGTAAGAAACTTACACGAAAATCCTGTAGAAAAGCCCAATTATCGCTGGCGACAATTCGACATAATTTCGAATCATTGACAGATGTGTAAGTTAGAAACAGTGTTTGCCCCGGGGGAAGGCTACGGTCCTTCCGGGACAATCAGCGCGCGGGGGCAGGACGAATGGTCGCGAAACTGGCGATCCGTGATGCGGGCAAACAATATGGCGATCTGGATGCGCTGAAGGGCTGCACTTTTGATGTGGCAGAAAAGACCATCGTGTCGATTGTCGGGCCTTCGGGCTGTGGCAAGACCACACTTTTATGGTCGATGTCGGGGCTGCATGGGCTGACCTCGGGTGAGGTTGATCTGGACGGCCAGAAGATTACCGGGCCACGACCCGAGATCGGGCTGGTGTTTCAGGAGGCGAATCTGCTGCCATGGCGGAACCTGATGGGTAACATCCTGTTCCCGTTCGAGGTGAAGCGGCAGAATCCCGACCTAGACTGGATCACGCATCTGATCGACCGGGTCGGGCTGACCGGATTCGAGAAGCGGATGCCGCGGGAATTGTCGGGGGGCATGCAGCAGCGCGGGTCCATCGTGCGGGCGCTGTCGCTGCAGCCCCAGGTGCTGTTGATGGATGAGCCGTTCGGGTCGCTCGATGCCTTCACGCGGGAGGAGATGAACCAGCTGGTCGAGGAAATCTGGCTCGAAACCAAGACGACAATCGTCTTTATCACCCATTCCATCGAGGAAGCGATCTTCCTGTCAGATCGGGTGGTCGTGCTGACCAGGCGACCGGGGCGGGTGCTGGCGAATTATGCCGTGAACCTGCCGCGGCCGCGTAGCCTTGAGACGATGGCAAGCCGCGAGGTGTTTGACCTGATGAACCAGATCAAGGCCGACATCTACGGCATGTCGTCGATGCGGTCCAAGACGGCAGCGGAGTGAACCGATGACCGACGCTATCCCGGAATTCAGGAAGGGCCAGGCGACGCAGGTCGGGATCACCGGATCGGCGCTGGCAGCGGGGATGGGGGCAAGGACACGCAAGGAAATCGCCATCATCGTGGCGGTGGCCGTGATCGTCATCGGCGGACTGGAGGCGGTTCTGTGGTTGTATGATGTGCCGCAATATATCCTGCCTCGCCCAAGCCTGATTGCAGCGGCGCTGGTCACGGAGTTCCCGCTGGTCTTGCCGCATTTGGGCTATACGATGGTGTCGTTGTTTTCGGGATTTGCCATCGGTGCCGGCACCGGGATGATTTTGGCGGCGCTGGTGACGCAGTATCCGCTGGTCGAAAAGGTTGTAACGCCCTACATCCTCGTGCTGGTGACAACGCCGATGCTGGCGCTGGTGCCGCTGTTGATCCTGCGGTTCGGCTTTGGCTATACGCCGCGCATCATTGCCGTGGCGCTGGCTGTCGGGCCAATGGTGATGATCAATGCCGCAACCGGATTCCGGCGCACTGACAGTGCCAAGATCGCCTTGGCACGGTCTTATGGGGCCACGACGCTGCAGATCTTCTGGAAGATCCGGGCACCGATGGCTTTGCCGATGATCCTTGTCGGCCTGATGATTGGCGCGATTTTTGGTCTTCTGACCACGGTCGGGGCTGAAATGGTTGGGGGCGGTTTCGGGCTTGGCAACCGGCTGACCACCTATTCCAGCATGATCAACATGCCAGAATTTTTTGCCGTGATCCTGCTTTTGTCGGTGATCGGCATTCTGATCTACGTGACGTTTTTCCTTATCGGCAAGAAATGGGCAAGCTGGGAGACCTAAGAGGCAGAGCGAACCGGCATTCACTGAACGCAAAGATAACAGGGAGATTAGACATGACATTGATCACAGGGGTGCCTTCGCTGACACGGCGTCGGTTGTTGCAGGTAACCGGGGCCGGAGTGGCGATGACGAGCCTCGGGCTCAGGCCGGCGCTGGCGGCCGGCTATGACAAACCCTTCACGTGGATTTCGCCGCGCGGCACGCTCGAAGTGCTGGATGACTATGCCTATTGGGTGGCGCTGAAGAATGGCTATTTTGGCGATCTGTCCATCGACATGCAGCCGGGACCGTCGGACGGCACAGCAACGGTGAAGTTCGTCGATGTCGGTCAGGCTGACATGGGTTTCCCTTCGCCCGGCGTGTTCTCCTTTGCGCTGCAACAGGGCATGAAGCTGAAATCGGTGTTCCACGAAGCCGCCCGTGACACCTTCAGTCTTGCATTCCGCAAAGGCGAGGGCCCCAAGGATATCAAGGGGATCGAAGGCAAGACGATCTTGCTTGGCTCTGCCGCCTGGCAACCGATTGTTGACCCGATGCTGGCGGCACAGGGTGTGGACATTTCCACCATCACCTACGTTGAAGCTGGATGGCCAACCTGGGGCACGGCGCTGGCGGGTGGTCAGGGCGACGCGGCGCTGGCCTGGGAAGGGCTGCGGGCTGAATGGATCGCCAGCAATCTGGCGTTTGAATACTGGCTTGGGGTGCAGAATTCACCGCTTCCGGCCAACACATTCGTCGTTCGCGCCGCGGACCTTGAGGATGCCGACAAGAAGGCCATGATGGGGCAATATCTCAAGGGCTGGGCGATGGGGCTGGAATTTGCCGAGCACAATCCGCGCGCCGCGGTGCAGGCCGTGTTCGACCAGTTCCCGACATTGGCGACCAACGTCGGGCCGGAACTGGGCACCACGTCGATCCTGCAGCAGATGAACGTGTTCCGCGGCGACTGGGACAAGCGGCAGGGTTGGGGCTGGCATGATATGGCGTCGTGGCAAACCTTCTTTGACCTGACAGCAAAGATCGGCCAGACCGATCCGATTACCGCGGCCGATGTCTGCACCAATGATCTGATCCCTGCGGCAAACGAATTCGATGCGGCCAAGGTCAAGGCGGATGCCGAAGCCGCCACGCTGACGCCGGAAATGGCAGCGGTGGATGTGGAAACGATCAGGGCCGGGATGTTCAGCCAGGCGATTGGCGCTGCCGGCTGACGCCAACGGTCGTTTATCAGTGACCTAACTGGGCGGGCATCTGTGCCCGCCCAGCGCGGTAGAACATCTGCCGATTAGAACCGACGCGGCGAATAGGGCGCCCGAAGAAAGGAAGAATATGATGGCCGCACCGGTCAGGATACTCGTCGTGGGTCTGGGCAACATGGGCGCGTCTCATGCCAGCGCCTACCACCGCAATCCGGGGTTTCAGGTTGTGGGGCTGTGTTCGCGTACCATCAAGTCCAAGCCGATCGCTGAGGAATTGCGCAGCTATCCGCTGTTCGAGGATTATGAGACGGCCTTGGCAGCCCTGAAACCTGACGCGGTGTCGATCAACACTTGGCCCAATACCCATGCCGACTATGCCATCAAGGCCATGGAGGCGGGTGCCCATGTGTTCATGGAAAAGCCGATCGCCACCAACAATGAGGATGCCCGACGGGTCGTGGCCACGGCGCGGCGGCTGAAGAAAAAGCTGGTGTTGGGCTATATCCTGCGGGTCCATCCCAGCTGGGTGAAGTTCATCGAGATTGGGCAGACACTGGGCAAGCCACTGGTCATGCGCCTTAACCTCAATCAACAATCGTCGGGATCGGCCTGGATGTGGCACAAGAACCTGATCGACAGTCTGATCCCGATTGTCGATTGCGGCGTCCATTACGTCGATGTCATGTGCCAGTTGACCGGGGCAAAGCCGGTGCGGGTGCATGGGATCGGGGCGGCGCTATGGGCCGAAGCCGACAAGCAAAACTATGGCCATTTGCATGTGACCTTCGACGATGGCTCGGTTGGCTGGTACGAAGCCGGCTGGGGCCCGATGATGAGCGAAACCGCGTTTTTCGTCAAAGACGTGGTCGGCCCGAAAGGGTCGGTGTCGCTGGTCCCCAATGACGAGGCCCGCGTTTCGGCAGGCGACCTGTCCGGCAGCGCCGACATAGACAAGCACACCAAGACCGATGCCATCCGCGTGCACTATTCCGATGTGGGGGCAGACAAGCGTTTCACCCGCAAGGATGAAATCCTGTCGATGACCGACGAACCGGGGCATCAGGACTTGTGCGACCGTGAACAGGCGTTCTTTCTGCAGGCGATCACCGAGGATCTGGACCTGTCGGAATCGATGGATGCGGCGGTGAACTCGCTGCGGATCGTTCTGGCTGCAGAACAGAGCATTGCCGAGGAACGGGTGATCCGGCTCGACTGACCATCAGGCCGGCGGCGTCGCGGCACAGCCCGCGATTGTGGCGGGCAAGTGGGCGGGCTTGACGGGCGAAGCCGCAGGGCAACCGGAGAGGCGAGGATGGGCGATTTCGACAGGCAGTACCGGCAGGCAGATGCGGTTGAACTGGCAGCGCTGGTCCGGGCTGGAGAGGTGCACGCGACCAAGTTGGCCGAGGCGGCAATCAGGATGATCGAGGCGCTGAACCCGCGCCCGAATGCCGTGGTGGACAGGCGCTATGATATCGGCCGCGGCGCCGCTGCGGCGGTTGAACGGGGCGCGGTGCTGGCAGGTGTGCCGTTTCTTCTCAAGGATCTGGCGCTATCTTGGGCCGGGGTGAAGGCACCGAACGCCTCGCGGTTTCTGAAAGATTATCTGGCAGCAGCCGACAGCCATGCGGTGGGCCGCATGAAGGCTGCCGGTCTTTCGATGCTGGGCGTGACCAATGCCCCGGAAAACGGCTGGTCGATTGCAACCGAGCCCGCACTTTACGGGCCCGCGCTGAACCCCTGGAGCGCGGATGTGACGCCCGGCGGGTCAAGCGGGGGGGCGGCGAGTGCTGTTGCTGCGGGCATGGTTCCATTAGCCGAAGGCTATTACGACATGAGCATGACCGATCTGGCCGCCTACAACGCGCTCTGGGCCGATGCGATGTTCTTGTTTCCGTTCAACATCTCGGGGCAGCCGGCGATGTCTTTGCCGTTGGCGCAATTTGCCAGCGGCGTGCCCTTGGGCATCCAGATCATCGGGCGTCAGGGCGAAGAAGGTCTTTTGCTGGCAGTGGCGCGGATACTGGAGCAGGCCATGCCGTGGCAGAACCGGCACCCGCCCGTTTCCGTCTGGGCCGGTCAG
>JAYSSN010000439.1:0-2700 GCA_043720555.1 Rhodobacterales bacterium
CACCGCACCCCCGGCCTGTGCCCGGATCCGGTCACGGTAGATGCGCCGCAGGGCCGAACAGCCGACGATCACCGGCGCCTCGGCCGCCAGCACACCTGCCACACGGTCAAGCCATGGCCAGCGATCCGCGTCGGTCAGTGGGACCCCTGCGCGCATTTTTTCGACGTTTTCGACCGGCTGCAGGTCATCGCCATCGCGGTACGGGATGCCAAGACGCGCCGACAAGGCGTGACCCACGCTGGTCTTGCCACAGCCAGCGACACCCATCAGGATCAGGCGGACACTCATAGCGACGCCGTGAGGCCGCCATCGACGTACAGGATGTGCCCGTTCACGAAGGACGACGCATCCGACGCGAGAAACACGCACGCCCCCACCAGTTCCTCGACCCTGCCCCACCGCCCCGCCGGTGTGCGCTGTTCCAGCCACGCGCTGAACGCGGGATCCGCCACGAGGGGCGCATTCAGCAGCGTGTCAAAATACCCCGGTGCGATGGCGTTGCAGTTCAGCCCGTACCGGGCCCAATCCGTGGCCATCCCCTTGGTCAGGTTCCCCACCGCCCCTTTCGTCGCGGTATAGGGCGCGATGGAGCGGCGGGCGAGCGCCGTCTGCACCGATGCGATATTGATGATCTTGCCCCGGCCCCGCGCAATCATGTGCCGCGCGACCGCCTGCCCGACATTGAAAACAGTGGTGATGTTGGTCTGCAACAACCGGGCGAACGCCTCTGGCGGGAAATCCTCCAACGGGGCGCGGTGCTGCATGCCTGCGTTGTTCACCAGAATATCGACCGGGCCGATGGTCGCCTCGAACCCATCGACCGCTGCCTGCACTGCGGCATGGTCCGTCGCATCAAAGGCCAGCATCCGCGCGCCCGGAATGGTTGCCGCCGCCGCCGCGAGTTTGGCCGGATCGCGCCCGTTCAGCACAACCTCAGCCCCGGCTGTCTGCAAGCCGTGCGCCAGCGCAAGCCCGATTCCCTGCGACGATCCTGTAATCAGCGCCCGGCGTCCTGTCAGATCGAACATTGCTAGCGCCACGCCACGCCCCCCCGACAGAATTATCCGCACGACCGTGGCCGCGTTGAACGTGCACTTGATCGCATGCGGCAGCACGAAGGCTACATCTGATGGCCAAACGGGGCATCCTGCAAGTGGGTGCCGACATGCACAGGGGGCAGTTCATTGCACCGTTGCGACAAGTCCGTCGCGGACAGCACTGCCGAAACGCGGGCTGATCGCCGCGAAATTGCCGATCGCGGATACACGGCCGCTTGACCGCAGGGTTGCGGCGTTCCAGCGTGCCCGAAACCGGACGCGGGCCATGACGGCCTTGATCGTCGCATTCTGAACGGGGGGAAACATGCCGTCTTTCGAAGTGATCGATCCGCGTTTCGGCGGCTTTGTCATGGGCAACGCGCCCGTCAGGCAGCTGGCCACGGGTTTTGACTGGGCCGAAGGGCCGGTCTGGTTCGGCGATGCGGGGTGCCTGCTGTTTTCCGACATCCCGAACAACCGCGTGCTGCGCTGGACGCCCGATGGCATCAGCACCTTTCGCGCGCCCTCCAACTATGCCAACGGGCACACGCGTGACCGTGAGGGACGGCTGGTATCGTGCGAGCATGGCCTGCGCCGCGTCACGCGCACCGAACTGGATGGCAGCGTCACGGTCATCGTGGATGGCTATCAGGGCAAACGTCTGAATTCGCCGAATGATGTGGTTGTCAGCCGCGATGGTGCGATCTGGTTCACCGATCCGCATTACGGCATCATCACGCATTATGAAGGCTTCAAGGCAGAACAGGAACTGCCCTGCCATGTCTACCGGGTGGATCCGGATGGCACCATCGCCGCGGTGCTGACCGATTTTGCCTGCCCCAACGGGCTGGCCTTCAGTCCGGATGAAAGCCGGCTGTACGTTGCCGACACGGGGCGCATGTTCACATCCGACCCCCGGCATATCCGCGCCTTCGACATGGTATCGGGCCGACCGCGCGGGGGCGATGTGTTCCACACCGTGACGCCCGGCTGCGCCGATGGCATCCGTGTCGATACTGACGGCAACCTGTGGTCATCAGCCGGCGATGGCGTGCATTGCCTTGCGCCGGATGGCCATCTGATGGGCAAGGTGCTGGTACCCGAGGGCGTGTCGAACCTGTGCTTTGGCGGTCGGGCCAAGCATCAGTTGTTCGTCACCGCGACTACCAGCATTTATGCCGTGGTCCTGAACCGCGAAGGCATGCAAAGGCCCTGACGCCGCGTGCACGGCGTTGTCATGGGCACCTGGCGACTGGAGGTTTACTATTTTATGTCATTCAATCCGATAGATATAGAAAATCATACCGGCCATTTCACGACGCTTTCAACCAGCCCGCAACGCCACATCAGTTGCGCGATGCCCATCATAGCATTTGACATCGCGCCACCCTTTCGGCGCTGATGGTGCGAGCGTTACCGTACCACAGGGAGTCCGCCATGCTGCGTGTCTGTGATCCGCATATTCACCTGTGGGATCTGTGGACCCGGCTGTATCCGGGGCTTGAAACACCGTCCGTCGGCTATATCGGATCGAACGCTGCCATCGCGCGCAGCTATCTGCTGCCCGAGTATCTGGCCGAAGGCGGCGACAGCGTTGCAATCATGGCGGCGGTGCATGTCGAGGCGATCCCGGCCGATTTTCTGGCCGAGGTGGCTCATGTCC
>JAYSSN010000440.1:0-20446 GCA_043720555.1 Rhodobacterales bacterium
CGATGCCAAGGGGGCAGGGATGAACGGAATGGCTGATCAATTCAGTGTCGGGATGCGCAACACGCTGGCCGACAAGCAGGTGATTGAGCGGGTGCTGGAGTGCAATGGGCAGGAGTTGCTCAGCATCATCCAGCGGTTTGAGGCCGACGAGGCCAGCAAGCGCGCGGCGGCGGAAAACCAGAAAGAGACAATGGCCGAGGCCAAGTCGCGCGGTTACGACACCAAAGCCATTCGCGCGATCATCAAGCGCCGGAAGATGCGGCCCGACGACCTGGCCGAGTTCGAGGCGGTGGTGGAGATGTATGTCCGCGCGATTGGCGGGGCGTGAGATGCGGATCACGCTGGACTGGCCGAGCCCGAAATTGTCACCGAACGCCCGCGGTCACTGGAGCATCAAGTCGGCGGCGGCGGGCGTGGCGAAGAGAGCCGCATGGGCAATCACCAGGGCGGAAATGGCCAAAATGGCCATTCGGACCGGCGGCATGGCGGGGCAGATTGGCGTCGATATCGCATTTCACCCGCCATCAAAGGCGCGTCACGATCTGGACAATCTGCAGGCCCGGATGAAGTCCGCGCTGGACGGAATCGCCCTCGCGCTTGGCGTTGACGATGTGCATTTCCGGCCTGTTTCGCGGATAGAGGCGGGCAAATCCTTCGGCGCGGTTGTCGTCACGCTGACCCCGGCTCTGGTGGAAATCCCCCTGCGCGGGGTGGTGACATGAACGCCCACACGCGCCCCGATCTGGTGGAACAACTCACCCGCATGGTGCTGGACTTGGCCGCCCGCGTCCGCGCGATTGAGGCCGCCGCACCGCCAAAACTGCCGCCGTCGCCAGCCGCGCCGCAGCGCAGAACGCTGCCCACAGCCCGGCCAATCGTGCGGATGCTGGTGCAGGACGCAGCCCTGCGGTTCGGCGTTTCCGGGGCTGCAATCGTCGGCCCGGATCGCCACGCGCCAACCGTCGAAGCCCGGCAGTGGGTGATGTTCGAGGCATACCAAGTGGGCTGCAGTTATCCCAGAATTGGGCGCGAATTGGGCCATCGGGATCACACAACGATCATGCACGGGGTGCGGCGGGAAGCCGAGCGCAGGGCGGTGCAGGGGTGAGTGGAAAGCGTATCCCATATTTCCCATTCTACCCAATTGACTTCATCCGTGGTGTTCGCGGGCTAAAGGCCAATGAGGTGGGAATATACACGATGCTGCTTTGCCGAATTTACGAAGAGAATGGGCCAGTGGAATACCACGTCGCGCGCCTCGCTGCTTACTGCGGTTGCCGTGAGAAAGAGTTGATGGCCGTGGTCGATAGACTGCTGGTTTTGGACCGCATCAAGGTGACAGACGGCAAGCTCTGGGACGACCGCGCTGAGCGTGAAATCGCGGAGAGAAATGCACTCGTGAAAAGTAATTCTCAGGCAGGTAAAGCGTCAGCAGAAAAAAGACAGCAAAATCAACGGAAGCAGGCAACACCCGTTCAACAACCGTTCAACCATTCAGATACAGATACAGAAGAAGAAGAAGAAGGTGGTGGTGGTAGCGCGAGCGAGGCACTCACATTCCGCGAAAAAATCCTGGCTGCTGTCGGTGCCGATCCTGTCTCGGGAATGATCGGCCCGAACGGCAAGCGCCTAGGTTCCCAAGCCGACATGATCGCCGCCGGGCAATGGCTGGGACTCGGCCTGACGGAACCGGAAGTGCTGGCCGAAATCTCTGCGCTGATTGCCGCCAAGCGGGACGGGCCGCCGGGAACTTTCGGATATTTCACCGCTGCAATGGCAAGGCTTGCCGCCGCCAAATCAGCCCCGCCACCAGAATTGCCGCAATTCGTCCCGCCGAAAGGAAACCGCAAAAATGGAATTGCTGCCTTCGACCGCGCAATCAATGAACTTGCCGATGGGCTCTCTGCGGGAACAGTCCAACTCGACACTGACAGCCGCAATCCTTTCGCCAGCCGATCCGGGTGAAACCATCAAGCGGGTCAATGGCTGTCTGGCGCTGTTCTTCGACCCGGACCATGACCCCGAGACGAAGGCTGACGTGCGGCAATCATTCGTTCGCAGCCTTGCCCATCTGCCAGCATGGGCAATGCACCGGGCTTTCGACAGGTGGGCGGTAACTGCCACGCGCCGCCCGAGCCCTGCGGAAATTCGACTTCTGGCCGAACGGGAAATCCAGCCGATGACGGATGAACTGGCCCGGCGGCGAGCGGCACACGATCAAGCCGAGGCCGACAAAAAAGCGCGGGACAGCGCGCGGGTTTCACCGGAAGCGGCCGCGGAAATCATGCAGCGGGCTGGGTTCACGGCAAAGCGGATGGCGGTGATCAACGCGCATCCATCGGCCCGCACGATTGAGGAAGCCCTGACAGCGGACGCCACCCCGGCTGTGCGGCTATGGCAGGATCGGGTGGCCCCTGATGGGCCGGAAATGGAGCAACTGCGCCGGGCCCGTGATGCGAATTCGCTGGTGCAGGCATCCCGCGAGAGCCAAGCGCGGAGGGCCGCCGAATGACCCCGCTTCACCGCGCATTGCGCACCTATCGCTGGCACGCCGACCCGATCCTTGGCCGCTTGCTGCAGACCAACGCCGACCACGCCGGGGGCATGTGCGCGCTGGCAATCGACCTCTGGCCCGACGCCAGCGCCGATCTGCTGAAAGCCTGCATCCTGCACGACGCGGCGGAATGCGTTACTGGCGATATGCCGAGGCTGGCGAAGAAAGATTTCCCAGATTTGGGAAGACACATCGCTGAAATCGAAGACTGTGTGAACGAGGAAAACGGCTGGATGATCCAGACCGACACCGAGGACACCGCCCGCCTCGATTTCCTCGACAACCTTGAACCCTACCTTTTCGTGAAACTGCACGACCCCGCCCGCCTCGCAACCGCCGAATGGCCGGAAGCCCGCAAGTGGCTGATCGCACGGGCGGCGGATTTGGGCATCAGCGACAGGCTGGCGGTCGTGATGGAGGCGGGGGCATGAGGCAGCCGCTCGCATACGACCTCTGCTGCGGCTACTGCGGCGCGCCCATGACCGGGCGTTCCGACAAGAAATACTGCAACCAGAGGTGCGCTAAACGACTCAAGGAGGGGCGGCAGTCTATGCCGTTTGAACGCGCATGTTTGGTTTGCGAGGGGAAGATCCTCATCGCTAAGCCCGGAGATGCGAACAGGAAATACTGCTCGCAAAACTGCGCCAAAAGGGCTTACGCGAAGGGCATCGGCATCTGGAGAACGCTCCACCCCGAAAGGGTCGGACACTATCGGGCCGAGCGCGTCAAGAAGAACGCGGATGTGTGGAAGGAGCAAGCACGGTCTGAACGGCGCAGAATTTTGGAAGCCCTTGGCGGCAAGTGCATCGTTTGCGGTGTCGATAACCCGTTATGGCTGCACGTCGATTACATCCCGACCACGCGGGGCGACAAGTTCCGGCACTCGCGGACGCTGACGTTCACGCTGGCCAACCTCAACCTGTTCCGCATCCTTTGCGCAAATCACCACTATGAACTGACCCTGACGGGAAAGATTGAGGGGACGGAAATTGTCCAGTAAGCCCCTCATGTATGACCTTTTTTGTGGATTAGGTGGGTGGTCTGAAGGCGGTTTAGCCGAGGGCTACAGCGTGATCGGCTACGACATCGAGGCGCACGAATACTGGGCACCAGCCGCGATCGCTGAACCCGAAGGCGGCATGAAGGGCACAAAGCCCGTGCCGAAGCGGGGCTGGACGGCTGGCTGCGCTGTGACACTCGGCGTGGAGGGCGCAATGGCGCGTCCCAGAACGCAACTGTTGAAATACCCGGGCGAACTGCGCCTGCAGGACGTGATGACCTTGAACGGGGCCGATCTGGCCGACGCCGATCTGATCGTGGCAAGCCCGCCTTGCCAGGCATATTCATGGATGGCCATGCCGTGGTCGCTGGCGAAGGCCAAGGCCGCCGACATCCGCGCCGACACCACGGGCGCAAAGCTGGTCGCGCTCAACGCGCTGTTCAACGCCTGCTTTCGCATCCAGCGCGAAGCCAGCGCCGCGGCAGGGCGTCATATCCCGATGGTGGTGGAAAACGTGCGTGGGGCAATCCCATGGGTGGGCCGGTCGCAGTGGAACTACGGATCATTCCACCTTTGGGGCGATGTGCCGGCGCTGATGCCGGCGACGAACGGCCGTCAGGTTTTGAAGGCAGGTGTGACACGGCGCAACGACGGCACGACGAATTTCCACAATCACGAGGCGCGCGGCAAACACGCGGTTGACCACGGCACCGGCACCAAGATCGGCGGCGACTGGTTCAGCGATCCGAACAGCACCTGCCGCAAGCACGGCTCCAAATCTCCCGCCCGGAAAATGGCCAGCGCCATGATTGCGAAAATCCCGCTCCCTTTGTCCCGCCACATCGGCGCGACGTTCCGCCCGCAGTTTCAGGAGGCAGCCGAATGACCCCCGCAAATATCGCCGCCACAAGCCCGGATCGCGCGCAAGCCGTCACCACCCGCGAAAACCCGTCACCCCCGTCTGGCGGGCCGGAAAACCGGGCCTGCGCGCATTCTGGCGCAACATCAGCGCCCATCCCGACATGGCGCGAGTGCTGGACCGCCGGAATGACCGCCCTGCAGGCCTCGCACCACCGCAAGGCCTCGGTCCACGCTGCCTACTCATGGGCCACAGCAACCGGCAATTCGTGGGCACCCGCCGAAAGACCACGCGGGGTGTCGCTCCCAACCGAGCTGCTCTTGGTCCTGCTGAGCGAGGGCAAGACGGGCCGCCAGGCGGCAACCATCACCGGGCGCGCATACCGGTCACTGATCGAATGGGCGCGCGTCAGGGGCTTGTCATGGGCGCGCGATGCCAAAGCCCCGCCCATCCGCCGGGTGACGCAGGTCGTGCCGCCGCAGCCGCAACAGCCAACGCCGCACATCCGCCGCGCCGCCGTGGCAACCGACTGCGGCATCAGCAGCCAGCATCCCCGCCGCGCTGCGGTCAGCTTGCGGAAGGATCCGTGGCTGTGACTGAGATCAGCGAAATCTGCGAGCGCAGGCTTGCGGGAATCCAGCGCCAAATCGAGTTGCTGAAAGCGCAAGAGCATCTGCTCTTGGAATTGATGGGCGAGCCCCGGTGCCACATGGGGCGCGCGCCACAAAGCAGCGTGAAAGAGGATGTCTTGTCCATGCTGATCGACGCCGGGAAAACCGGTTTGAACGCCAGTGAAGCCATCAGCCTCGCCGACAAAAATGGCGTGACGCTGCGGCGCGGCACGGTTTCCAGCTTGCTAAGCCGCCTGAAAAACGAAGGGACCGTCACCCATGACGGAGAAAGGTATCGGCTGCCATGACCCCATCACCCACCATCCTGATCCGGATCAACCTGATGGCCGACGGCCTGCAGCAAATCGACAAGATCGACCGCCGCGACATCATCGCCGCCCTGCGCTGGTGGATCGACACGGCGGAATGGGACGGCGAGCCGGAACGCGCGTCAGCCGCCATCGCTGCTGACGCGGCAACACGGCGCTGCGCATCAATGAAAAGGTTAGCCGATGGGTGACTGCTGCGAGAAAGGCTACTGCCCCACCCCGATAGTCCACGAGCCGGACTTCGACACGTTCAGCCCGCTTCTTGGCCCGGACGGCGAACCACTGCGGTTGAAATATCCCCGCCGCACAATCGGGTTTGATCTGACCCCGCGCAACAGGGAGACGCAGCATGATCGAGGCTGAGACGGCAACGATAACGATAACGATAACACGAGGGGCAGGCATCATGGCAAAAAGCCAGAAGATCATCGTCACGAAGGGCGCACAGAAGCCGCCGCCGCGAAAGGACGCCATCATGGCTGTCTTTGCATCAGCGCCACCGCCCGAGACCATCACCCCAACAGAATGGGATCGTGGCGCGGGCGGGAAAGCCAACCAAGCCGATCTGGTGGAGGAATCCCGCCCATTCATCGACCCGGAAACAGGTAGGACGGTAAACCCGAACGGCATCAGGGGCAACCGCCGCCAGACATGGGTTGCCCGCTATGCCAAAGCCGGGAAGTTGAACAGCCGTCAGCACATGGCAGCGCTGTCCCTGTCAGACGCGGCAATCGGGATGCCCGCGCAAGACCCGCTTGCCGCGCTTGGCATCAGGGGGCAGGGCAGATCTGACCCGGAAGCCGCCCGCATTGATGCTCGCCGCGAGTTCCGCCGCCTGTGGTCCTTTATCCCGAACCACTGCCGCGCCGTGGTCGAGAGGGTCGTGATCAATGACAGTTCCGCTGGCGGTGGGGCCTTGGGCGGCAGCGGCACCAACAGGCAGATGATCCTGCTTTGGGATGGGCTTGATGCGGTGGCGAATGCCACCCATTGACATCGGCGGATTTGTGCTGCACTTTGGCATCATCGAAGTATGACGCCCGCCAGAACCCTGCGCGGGCGTTTTGCGTTCCCCCACACCCCCCGCCACTCCCACGGGCTAAACGCGCGGCCCGCATAGCGCCGTCCAGCGCGAAGGCGTCAACACCGGGGCAGGGTGGGTTCATAGCGACCGGTGATGGACGGACGCGCGGGATAAACCTTGTTACGCGTTACGATTTAGCTTGATTGGCGACGTGTAACGCGTTACATTCTGGTTATGGGCGAGGCAATCAAGCCAGCCTGGAACTGGAGTGACGAAGATGGCGAAGTTCGAAGTCAGCAGCAAGGTGAGCGGGCTGGGTCTTGGCGTGTTTGACGCTGAAGACGAAATGGGCGCGCTGGATGCCGCCGCCCGTGATGCAGGCTACGACAGCTTTCGGGACCAGTGCAGCATCACCGACCCGGATGATCTGGACGCTGAAGTTGAGAAATGCACGGACGAAATGTCCGTGGTGAACGTGACTGCCAGGATGCGTATTGTGGCGATGCTTGCCGCCGGGGTGTTCCATGGCGATCTGTGCGACGCGGTTCGAGAGAAGTTCAACTGCGAAGAAGTGGAAATTGACGACGAGGGAAACATCTGGATTGCCAAGCCGCAGGCCGGGCACTGGCTGTCAGCCGATCATGTCAACGAGTTTGCCGACTGGGCGGACGCGATGACCATCGGGATCGACTACAAGTTTGGTACCTACGACGAAACCGTTGACGGGAAAAAGTTTCGCACCATCCACAAAGCCAACTGTGACTCGGACGCCCAAGCTGAACTCGAAGTCAAGCACATCGGGGGCCGCGACGATCTGGACTTGACCAACATGGATGGCGACAACCTGCGGGGCCTCTACATTCGGCGCGGTGATGCTGAATGGTTCGTGAGGTTCTGATATGAAACAGCGCATCACCAAAAAGCGGACCCTGCAAAAAGCGGGGTTCGTCCATGTCGCGGGGTGGTTGACCGTCGAGGACGCAGCGCCTGTCCTGGAAAAGATCGAGGCCGCCAAGCCCAGGGTCGCGGAGGCACTGCAGGATGACCGCAGCTAGTTTCCGGTTCAAGAAAGCTGACATCGGCGATTTCCAATTGGATGGCGCGGACAATGCAACGGCGGGTTTCGCCAAGGGCTGCCACATCATCGGCCTGACGATGGGCCAATTTAGTCTGATCGACATGATCCATTCGATCCTGCGCAAGACCGGCCCGGCTGATCTGTACATCGCAACCTGGAGCGCGGGGATCAAGGACGCGCATCAAGTGCGATGGCTGCTTGACACCGATCTGATCCGGGGTGTTCGCATCCTGACGGATCACAGCTACGTCAACCGCCAGTCCAAGTATGCGATGGCCATCGAAGACCTGTTCGGGCGCGCCAACATCCGCACCAGCGAAATGCACGCGAAGTTCGTGGTGATCAAGAACGAAGCATTTTCCGTCACGATCCTGTCGAGCATGAACCTCAACGCCAACCGCACTTGCGAAACGTTCACGATCTACGAAGACGCTGCCATCACCGACTTTTACCTGCGCTTCGTTCAGCACCACTTTGACAACATGCAGGACGGGTGGGAGCGCAGTTCGTCGGTCGTGCGGGAATGTGTCGAGAGCTTCTTCGCCAAGCAGGCGACGGAATCGCCGGTAGTGAAGACGACACATGCGCCCCGCCATTGGAGCGAGGTTTAGGGGTTATAAAAATGGGGGCAGTGCACAAGCCGACCAGCGAGTCAAGGTCGCAGGTCTTTGCCCTGTCATCGTTCGGCGTCACGCAGGACGACATCGGGCGTTTCCTCGGTATGTCTGACGACACGCTGCGCAAGCACTATACCGCAGAACTGAGCCGCGCCGCGATTGACCGCAACGCCGAAGTTGCAGCGTTCTTGTTTCGGTCTGCATCGGGGTCAACAATTCCGGAAGGCGCAAGCTACAGCGATTGTCTCAAGGCCGCGATGTTCTGGATGAAGACGCGGGCTGGCTGGCGCGAGACGGCGCAAGTCGTCGGCCCCGGCCCGAACGGCGAGCATGTCATCAAGCACGGGCTGGACGTGACGAAGCTGTCAACCGCTGCACTGGCGGAAATCCTCGCGGCCGCCGATGCTGATCAGCCCGAATGACGTTCTGGCGGCTGAAAGGGAGTTCTGCAGCCGCAGCCTCGCCCTGTTCGCCAAGCGCGCTTGGGCGGTGCTGGAGCCTGCCACCCCGCTGAAATGGGGTTGGGCGCTGGACGCGATCTGCGACCATCTGGAAGCGGTGACGCGCGGCGAGATAAGCCGCCTGCTGATCAACGTGCCGCCGGGCTGCATGAAGTCGCTGCTCACTGGAGTGATCTGGCCCGCGTGGGAATGGGGTCCGCTCGGCAAGCCGCAGACGCGGATCATCGGCACGGCGCACAAGCAGGACTTGGCCGTTCGGGATGCGATGAAGTGCCGCCGGTTGATCCAATCGGAATGGTATCAGGCGCGCTGGCCGGTGCGGCTGACCAGCGATCAGAACGCCAAGACCAAGTTCGAGAACGCGGCCACCGGGTTCCGGGAGGCCATGGCGTTCACCAGCATGACGGGCGCACGGGGCGACAGGGTTATCCTGGATGACCCGCTATCTGCCGACGACGCAAACAGTGAAGCCGCACTCAAGGCGGCTGAACTGACATTCACCGAAGCCCTGCCAACGCGGGTGAACAACGAAGCCTCTGCCATCGTGGTCATCATGCAGCGCCTGCATGAACGCGACACTAGCGGCGTTATTCTCGACCGCGACCTTGGCTACACCCACCTCCGCCTCCCCATGCGGTTTGAGGCGGATCGGCGCTGCAGCACGGCAATTGGCTTCGCGGACCCGCGCCAAACCGAAGGCGATTTGCTGTTCCCGGATCGCTTCCCGGAAACGCAGGTGGCGGCGCTGGAAAAGGTCATGGGCAGTTATGCCAGCGCGGGGCAGTTGCAACAGCGACCCGCACCACGCGGCGGCGGCATGTTCAAGCGGGAATGGTTCAACGTGGTCGGCGCTGCGCCTGCCGGGTGCAAGTGGGTGCGGGGTTGGGACTTGGCGGCGACCGCAAACGAAACGGCGGCATTCACCGCTGGCGTCCTGATCGGGCGCGCGGGGGATGGGCGGTTCTACATTGCTGACGCCCGCCGCATTCAGGGCAGCGCGGCAGAGGTGGAGCGGCTGCTGATCAACACCGCTTCGCAAGATGGTGTCGGGGTCAAGGGCAGCATCCCGCAAGACCCCGGACAGGCGGGCAAGGCGCAGGCGCAATACTTGGTGCGGCAACTCGCGGGCTACAGCTACAGCGCCACGCCTGAGAGCGGCGACAAGGAAACGCGGGCACTCCCGCTGGCGGCGCAGGCCGAGGCGGGGAACGTGATGATCGTCAAGGGCGAGTGGAACGGGCCGTTTCTGGATGAACTGGCGGGCTTCCCGATGGGCAAGTTCAAGGATCAGGTTGACGCTGCGACGCGCGCCTTCAACGCCCTCGCAGACGCTTCCCGCTACACCCTCGCCAACATCTAGGAGGTTGCCATGACGTTGATGACAGACAGCCTCACGAACCTCGTCGCCAATCTTGGCACGTCACGGGACAAACTGACCGCCAGCACCATCGGAGCGGGGCTATACCCGCCGTCTGTTCTGGCAGAGGCTTATCGCGGCTCATGGATGGCGCGGAAGGGCGTTGACATTCCGGCGCTCGACAGCTGCCGCAAGTGGCGCGACTGGCAGGCCGAAAACGCCGACATCACGTTGATCGAGGCGGAGGAAAAGCGGCTTGGCGTCAAGGCCAAGGTTCTCGCATCGCGGATTTCAGCGCGGCTCTACGGTGGCGGCGCGGTTCTGATCGGGGCCGGGCCGCAAGACGCAAGCCTGCCGCTGAGCCCTGCCGCAGTGAAGCGTGGGGGCATCCGCTACCTGACCCTGCTGCATCGCCGTCAGCTTTCTTCCGCCGAACTGGTCATGGACGTGCAAGACCCGCGTTTTGGTGAGCCTGCCTTCTGGACCGTGAACCAAGGCGGGGCGGTCAGCGCCAAAATACACCCGTCTCGGCTGGTGATGTTCAAGGGCGCGGAAGTGCCGGACCCATCCATGCTCGGGCTGGAAGCAGGCTGGGGGGACAGCGTTCTGGTCGCCGCGCTGGATGCCGTCATTGCCGCCGAAAGCGTCAACCGGAACGCTGCGAGCCTGACGTTCGAGGCCAAGGTAGATACTGTGGGCATCCCGGATTTCATGGAAAATCTTGCCGATCCCACCTACCGCGCAACCGTGCTGGCGCGTTTCACGCTGGCGGAAACGGCCAAGGGCATTAACGGGACATTCATCCATGACAAGGATGAAATCCTCGGGCAGAAAACCGCCAGCTTTGCGGGGCTGCCTGATCTGATGGACCGCTTTGCGCAGATTGCCTGCGCTGCGTTCGACGTTCCCGCCACGCGCTTCATGGGGCAATCACCGGGCGGCATGAACAGCACGGGCGAGAGCGACCTGCGAAACTACTACGACCGGATCAGCGCGGCGCAGGAACTCGAAATGACCCCGGCCATGGCGGTGCTGGATGAATGCCTGATCCGCAGCGCACTGGGTGACCGCCCCGCCGATGTTTACTATCGCTGGTCCAGCTTGTGGCAGGTCAGCGACAAGGAACGGGCCGACATCGGCAAGGTTCAGGCCGATACGGTGCAGGTTCTTCGCGGCACACAGTTGTTCCCGGACGAAGCCCTGTCGCAGGCGGCGGTGACCATGCTGACCGAGAGCGGGGCCATGCCGGGGCTTGAGGGCGCAGTCGCGGAATACAGCGCAGGCGTTCCGCAAGGGGGCGAGAGCGAGGAAGACGCGATCCGGGTTAATCCCGACAAGGATGAAGAGGAAGCGTGATGCCAGCAAACCCGACAGCGACAAACGGCCTTGGCAGTGATTTCGTCGCCACCGATATTGTGCCGATCACCCCCGCCGATAGCGACCTGGCGGTGCCATATCGCGGCATCCGCTGCAAGCCGACGACGGGCGTGGCAGGAACGATCCGCATCACGACATGGAACGGCCAGGTGCGGAATACCGAGATTGCCGTGGGGGGCGAGCTGCTCGTTTATGTGGCGCGCGTCCATATCACCGGAACGACTGCGACCGGGTTGGAGGGGCTGGTGTGATGGGCGTGGCGGCGATCTGGCGCAGATGGCGGGCATTATCGCACGGGCCGACGGCATCATTGATCAAGCCGTATTCATGCAACAGAACGTCAGATTGGCCGTCATGTCGATGATCCGTGTGGCGAGGCAGCACGACGTGGACATTGATCGCATGGTTGCCCGCGTGAAGGACGGTCGGATTGAATTCCGATGCCCGGTGGATGACGAGCGCGAAATCGGCATTGCAGTTGATCTGGTGGCATCATGACCGTGAAATTCACCGATACCGCGCCGCTGACCGGAACCCGGATCACGACCGACGGATATCTTGTCGGCGAGGTGCTTTGCGCCCGCGCCGGGTGCCAGACATACCTTGCCAGCGAATTGGGGCTCGTCGGTGACACGGTGACCGTCTACCGGCCCGAGGATGTGGTTTTCGACAGGGCCAGCCTCGCCAGCTTCGCTGGCAAGCCGGTGACCATGGGGCACCCGACCGAAGCCGTGACCGCCGAAAACTGGAAGGCCCATGCAATCGGCGACGTTGGCACCGACATCGCCCGCGACGGTGAGTTTGTGCGGGTGCATTACAAGATCATGGATGGCGCAGCCATCGCTGCCATTCAGGCAGGTGACGCCCGCGAGGTCAGCATGGGCTACACCACGCCCGTCGCCATGCAGGACGGCACCGCCCCGGACGGCACCAAATATCAAGCTGTCCAGACCGGGCCGATCAGGATCAATCACCTCGCCGTCGTGAAATCGGCGCGCGGTGGTTCTCAACTCCGCATCGGTGACGGTGCGTTTTCGTGGGGCTCTGCCCCGATCACCTTGAGCGACAAAAAGGAGGACAACATGTCCGATGCTCTCAAAATGGTGGTTCTGGGCGACAAGGCGGTCAGCGTGGCCGTCGCGGATGCCCCGGCCATTGAAGCCTTCAAGTCCGACCAAGCCAAGGCGCTGACCGACGCTACCGCCGCGCATGAAAAGGCGTTGGCGGTCAAGGACGCAACCCTTGCCGCCAAGGACGCGGAAATCGCGGCGCTGCAAGCCAAGGTCATGACCGACGTCCAACTTGACGCCCGTGTCTCTGACCGCGCCGCGCTGGTGACCAAGGCAAAAGCCATCGCGCCCGACCTGAAAACGGACGGGCTGGCCGACGCCGCCATTCGCAAGGCCGCTGTCGTCGCCAAGATCGGCGACATGGCGGGCAAGTCTGACGCCTATATCGACGCGCGGTTCGATATCCTCTGCGATGACGCCCCCGATCTGGTGGCAGACGCGCTGAAGACCGCGCCCGCTGGCATCGTCAACGACGCGAACAAGGCCCGCGCAGAGATGATCGCCGACATGAAATCCGGCAAGACCGCTTCGGCGGCGTAACCCCGAAAAGGAGGGCCATAGCATGGCTTTTGCACAAACCACCTACGGGACCGCCCCGGCAATCGGCCTGCCCGGCCTCGTTGCGAACGCGGAACTCTGCAACAAGGTCAGCCGCTCGGTTGAATCCCCCGCTGGCATCGCCTTCGGTCAACCGGCCTTCCGGGGTTCGGGCGATCATGGCGTGATCGCAGGCGCGACCTTTGCGGCAACCGCTGCAGCTGTGGCGGGGTCCGGGAACACCGGCAACGGCGCAATGGGGGCGGTCACCGTCACCGCCGGGGCCAAGCCGGGCGTCTACGTTCTGGAAATCACGGCGGCTGCGGCCAACGCCGGGGCGTTCCGCGTGACCGACCCGACCGGCATCTTTGTTGACGATGGCGACGTTGCGGCGGCGTTTTCCGCTGGTGGCTTGGCATTCACGCTGGCGGACGGCGCGACCGACTTCGTTGTCGGGGACACCTTCGCCATCACGGTGACCTACACCGCGAACGCGGGCTTCGTCGGCCTTGCCGTCCTGAACCCTGCCGTTCCGGCCAGCGCCAGTACCCCCGACTATTACCCGCAGTATTTCGCCGGGGCCTTCATGACGATGGGCCAGATGTATGTGACGGCGGGTGCGACGGTGGTGGACGGCGGCGATGTCTACTGGAACCCGGCGACGGGCCGCTACACCAGCACGACGACCCACATCCGCATTCCGAGCTGTGTCTTTGACACGTCCGGGGTGGATGGCGGAATCGTCGAAATCTCCCTGAAATCGCGCTGAGGCAGGAGTATCACGCCATGAACGCACCCATCTTGGGCTTTGCCGACGCGCAAGCCGCCTACCCCTTCGTGCTCGCGCAGGGGCGCAACATCGAAACGAAGATCTACCAGAAGCGGTATCCGACCTTCAACTACGGCGCGCATGTGCCGGTGGTGACGGAAGGCAACCAATGGTCGATTGGCACCACGTTCTTCACCGTGGACAGCACCGGCGAAGCCAAGTTTCTGAGTGGCAACGCCAATGACATGCCGCTCAATTCGGCGACGAAAGACATGCTTTCGCACGATTTCGCAATGATCGGCTCCGGCTGGGAGTGGACCCTTGAGGAAATCAATCAGGCCAGCCTTTATGGCATCGACCTGAACGCCACGAAGGCCATGTCGGCGGCGGACAAGGTGGAACGCCTGCTGAACACCCTCGCCATGTCCGGCTCGACCGAAAAGAACTGGACCGGGCTGGTGAACAACGCCACAGTCACCGCGACCAACGTGGCGGCGGATGGCACTGCGGGCAGCACCTACTGGACTGCCAAGACCCCGACGCTGATCCTGCGCGATGTCAACACGCTGCTGAACAGCATCCGCAGCACATCTGCGGAAGTGGAATGGGCTGACACGCTGCGCCTCCCCCCGGCGGCGTTCCGCGACATCGCCACGCGGGCGATGGGGACGGGCGACGGAACGCTGACGGTGCTGGAATACCTGAAGAAGAACAACACCTACAGCGCAGAGACCGGACTGCCGCTCGACATTCTGCCGCTGCGTGAACTGGCCACAGCAGCAGCCGGGTCGGCGGGCAGGATGGTTGCATACCGCAAAGACCCGGAAGTCCTGCGCTTCCACCTGCCGATGCCCCGCACGGTGCTGCAGCCGCGTCAGAAGTCCATCATGGGCTTTGAAACCGGACTGATCGCCCGCACCGGCGGCACGGAAATCCGCCTGCCCAAAGCGATGGGCTACGGCGATCTGATCACCGCGCCGTGATGCGTATCACCAACGGCGGCGCAGGGCCGCGCGGTATCCAGACGACCGGGGGCGTCGTCTATCTGGAGCCGGGTCAGACCGAAGAACTGGAGGTGTCCGACGCGGAAGCGCCGGGCATTTTCGCCCACCCTGATCTTGTGGTGGACGCACCCGACGCGGAAGCGCCGGTCAAGACTTCCCGCAAGCCGAGAGCCTGAGCCATGTCCTACGGAACCCGCGCCGGTGCCGACACCTACCACGCCGCGCGCGGGAATGCCGTCTGGACGGGCAGTGACACGCAGAAGGATCAAGCCCTGACCCGTGCGCAAGACTACATCGCGTTCAACTACGTCCTGCGGTTCGCTGAGGGCTATGACAGCACCGCCCCGAATGTTGAGGCTGCTACCTATGAAGCGGCGCTGCGGGAAATCGCAACGCCGGGGTTCTTCACCAAGTCCTACACCGAGGCGGAGCGCAAGGTTCTGATCGCGGTGGACAGCCTGCACTGGCAGGTGCAGGGCAAGGGCGGTGACGCCCGATCAATGACGCCCACAGTGACGCTGATCGACGCGCTGCTGTGGCCCTACATGGCGCGCATCTATGGGCCGGTGGTGGTCTAGATGCCTGAAAACTGGAGCCGTGTCGCCGCCGATGTTGTCGCCGCCATCGCGGACGTTGGCTTTGACATCACCATCACCCGCACGGTCAGCGGCCCGACGACGCCGGGCGATACCACGGCCTATGTGCCGTCAACACTGTACTGCAAGGCAATCGACCGCAAGCCGAAGACCATGCGTCTGCCGGGCACGGCGGAGCTGATCACCATGCGGTCGATCTTCGTTGCGCCGGGTTCCGTGGTGCCGGTGATGGGTGATATTCTGACCATGCGGGGCGTTGCGCACCAAGCCGGGCAGGTCCATACTGTTGCCCCGGGCGGGGTTGATCTGCTGCACATTGTGGAGATAGCGACATGACTCAGGAACAGGAATCGCGGAAAAAGGCGACGGACGACCCATTCTGGAACCTTGCGAAAAAGCGGGACGCCGAACTGGCCCTAATGGACCAAGATAATCGGCTGCTGCAGATCGAAATCTGGCGGCTGGCAGATCGGGTAGCGACCTAAACCCCGCGCCGTTCCCTCAGCCAAGCCCGCACAATCCGATACACGGTTTCGTGCATGTGGGCATCGCCGCTTTCTTCGCGGTGGAACTTGACAAGATCGGCGTAAACTTCGCGGTCGAAAGCGACCTGCACAACCTCAATGCCTTGCGGGTGAGGCCGCATCAATTCTGCCGGGCTGATACCGTCCATGCGCAGGATCAACACCGTCTGAATCTGTTCGACGGCTTTGCGGATCGCTTCCACCGCAGTTTCGCCAAAATCGGCCGGAACCGGGCGCGGCGGGCCGAGCGCCTGCCGGGCGAGGTGCAACGCGTCATAGGCTTCTGTGGGTGTCATGCCCGCCTTTTCGCACATCGCGGCTGAACCGCAAACCGGAATCTGGGGGACTGCATGGCCGGACTGACGCCCGAGATGCAGGCGCTGTTGAAAACAATGGAGGCGCGGGCACAGGCGGCGTTCATTGCAAGCGTCGAGCGCATGACCGGGGCGGCGCAGATCAACGCCCTGACCGTGGCGCTGGAGGCGCGCGACGTTGATGCGGTGATGCGGCTCCTGAACCTTGACGCCACCTATTTCGCGGCGCTGGACCGCGCCATCCGCGACACATTCGAGGCGAGCGGCGACCTGACCCTGCTGGAAATGCCGCCGATCCGCGACCCGCTGACGGGCAGCAAGATCGTCCTGGGCTTCAATGGCAGGCACTACCGGGCTGAGACCTGGACGCGGCTGAAGTCGTCCGAACTGATCCAAGGCATCAACGCGGACACAATCGAAGGCGTCCGGGCCTACGTCGCCGCCAGCATTGAGACGGGCCGCGCGCCACGATCAACCGCGTTGGATATTGTCGGGCGGGTCAACCGGGCAACCGGACGGCGGGAAGGCGGCATCATCGGCCTGAACGCGCCGCAAGTTGACGCGGTTATGCGGGCGCGGGCGGAATTGTCAGACCCGGCGCTGATGTCGAACTACTTCACCCGCAAGCGGCGTGACACCCGGTTTGACGGGATCGTGCGGCGGGCAATGGAAGCCGGAAAGTCCGTCGCGGCGGCTGACATTGACCGGATCATCGGGCGGTATAACGACCGTTTGCTGAAACTGCGCGGCGAGACGATTGCGCGGACCGAGGCACTGAACGCGCAGCGGGCCGGGCGGCATGAAGGCTGGCAGCAGGTGATCGACAGCGGGGCGGTGCGGGCCGATCAGGTGCAGGTGCGCTGGCAGGCGACTGGTGACGCCCGGACCCGCGACACGCACCTTGCCATGAACGGCCAGAAGGTGAAGTTCGGGGCGCTGTTCATCAGCCCGAGCGGTGCACAGATGGAATATCCGGGTGACGTGACCCACGGGGCACCGGGGAGCGAAATAATCGCCTGCAGGTGCACCGGAATTTACCGTATCTTACCAAGGACTTGACCAATGGCAACCAGTTTTGCGGCCAGCGTCAAGGATTGGGCCGAGAGGACCAAGGCTGCCCAAGAGGAAGTCATGCGCCAATCGGTGCAGGACGTGGTGGAGGTCATGCTGACGCCCGAGGGCAGCGGAGGCAAGTTTCCCGTTGATGTGGGCTTCCTGATCAACTCGCTCGCATCGGGCATCGGCGATGTGACCTTCGCAACAACTGCCCCCGCGTTTGAGGGTGATGTTGGCGGCGGTGGACCCGGATCAGACTACACGCTGACCATCCTCCAGATGGAACCCGGCGACGTTGCCCGGTTCGCGCTGACGGCGGAATACGCCATGCGGATGGAGAACGGGTTTCACGGGACGGACTCGGCAGGCCGGACCATCGAGCAGTATGGGCGGCACTTCATGTCCAGCGCCGCCGCCCAATGGCCGCAGATCGTCGCCGCCAATGCGGAGAAATTCAAACCGTGATCAACGCCGCAGAGATTGAAAAGGCGGTGGCTGCGGTCATCCGCGTGAGCGGGCTGTTTCCGCGCGTGGCATGGGCCAACAAGGATTTGCCGCAGGTGCGCCCGTATCTGGTGGTCGCCGTGGTTCCGGTGTCGGTGGATGACAGCACCCTGTCGCAGGGCCTGCCGGTCTGGACGGGGATGCTGATGATCAGCGCCGTCACCGAGGTCAACACGCTGGAAGGCCCCGGACAGGCGCTGCTGAAACAGGCGGGCGACCTGTTCACCGCAGGCGCGCGGATCACGCTGGACAGCGGCAAGAAACTGATTTGCGGGCACCCGAACCCGCTCCCGCCATACCGCGACGGCACGAACTACCGGCTGCCCCTGCGGATCAACCTCAGAACCGAAGGTTAGGAAGGACACCCCATGGCAGCTTTGGTCGCGAATAGCGCAGCCAGCAAGGGCGGCAGCACACTGGCCACCAACACACTCACCGCATCGGACACCTATGTTTACGTGCCGGGGGATATTCTGCTGCTGCACAACGTCACCGCCGGGTCGCTGACGCTGACATTTACCGGCGAGGGGCCGCAGATCACGCCTGACGGTCTGGGGATTGTCGGCGCGGCCTCATTCGCGACATCTGCCATTGCCGCCGGTCTTGCGCGGGTTTTGTTCGCCGACACCCGCACTTTGTTTTTGCAGGGCAATGTCACCATCACGGGCGGGCTCGGGATGATCGTCACCATCGCGCGCCGCTGAGAAAGGAAACCCCATGGCAGCACTTACGATTTCATCGGTCGGCGCATCTGGCGACAAGGCTGTGACGCTCAACACCGCCACCGCGTCCGACACATTCGTTTATGAACCGGGCGATATTCTGGAATGGCGAAATCTGACGGCGGGCAGTGCCGCGCTGACTTTCACCGGCAGCGGGGGCGGAATCATCGGTGTTCCGGGCTATGGCCTGATCAACACCGCCAACCCCAAGACGATGGCCGGTGTGGCGGTCAACGGCTACGGCGTCGTCTACCTCGATGACATCTGGCAATACCTGCAGGGCACCGTGACCGTCACCGGTGCCGCCGGGGCCACCATCATGATCTTCAGGAGGTAACCCATGGCCACCATCACGAACCCGAACCGTGGCGACATTGCGCTCCCAAGCGGCCATGTCGTTCCGGGGGCAACCGGCTACTGGTCAGACGACGGCTTTGTCTGCACCGCGCCCGGCGTTTTGACCACCACCAATGACGTGCTGCATGGTGACGATGATATGGTCCTGCGAGGGCCGGTAGCTTCCGGGGCGCTGACCGTGGTTTATGACGCTGACGGGCCTGTCACTTATTCCGTCGTGGTCGATTACATGGCGGCGCAGAAGGAAGACGCCGAACGTGAATGTCTGGCCAAGGGGCCGGTTTGCGAGGTTTTTGTCGATTACATGAAGGCGCAGAAGGACGCGGCGGAAAGCGAATTGCCGACGCCGCACCCTGAACCCGCGCCTATCGACTTGGACGAGCTTGCCCCCGATTTGCCTCTGGTGGAACCGTCGCTGGTTCGGGGTGCGGCGGCGGTTGACCCATCCCCGATTGAAGATGCTGTTGAAAACGTCGCCATTGTTGACGCGCCGCCTGTAGCGGAAGCGCCGGTTGAAGTCCCCGCGCCCGTCGTTCGGCGCAGATAACCGCCCGGCCTGCGGGCCTGCCAATCCGGCGAAACGCAGGCAATCCCAAAGCAACTCTGGCCGGTAATGCGGTCTTCATGCCGGAAAGGGCAGTAAAATGGTTGATATCGTCAACATCGGGACGATCGTCGCAGTCGTCGCCGCCACCCCCGCCACAGTCGACGCTGCGGGGTTCGCGGCGCTGTCGTGGGTCGCATCCGTCGGCGATCTGGTATCGTGGGGCAAGCAGGGCGACACGTCCGCATCCATCGACGTGCCGCTGCTGTCGGGCCGCATGGTCCACCGCAACGGGGCGGTGGACGGGGGGCTGATCGGTTTCGAATACCAATACACTTTGGCGGATGCCGGTCAGGTCATCCTGCGGGCGCAATCCAACTCGCAGACCACCGTTTCGGTCAGGGAAACCCACACCGACGGCAGGATCGTTTATTACCATGGCGTCGTTTGCGATGTGCAAACCCGCGAGAAAACCAACAGCACGACCAAGGGACAAACCGGCAGCATCCGCGTGAACAGCGCGGCTGTGACCGTCTAAGAACCGCTGGCAACAGCGGGGGCCGGGTGAGGGGGTGGCTCCACCTTCCCGGCCCACAGGAGCTCGGGGCCTTTCAAGGATCATCATGGACTTTTCTAAATACGACGCCCGCGCGGCGGCTGAAATCGCGCGCCCGCTGCACATCAAGGGCCTGGACGGGGTGCTGCTCGAGGACGGCGGCAAGCCATGTCGTGTCTGGGTGAAGGGTTCCGCCTCGCATTCGGTGCAGGACGCCATCAGGGCCGCGATGCGCAATCAGATGAAGGTCAAGGACGACGACGCGCGGACGCTGGAAGACCTGCACGATGACATTGTGCGGGCGGCGGCGCGGATGGTTACCGGGTTCGAGAATATCCACCGGGGCGAGGTGCTGGCGAAAGCGCCGGACGATGTGGAATGGTTCCTGAACCTGACCTTCTACAGCCTTGCCAAGGACGAGAAGGGCAAGCCGATGCGGCTGTCGTTCGCGCAACAGGTGGTAGAGTTCGGAACGGATGATCCGGGTTTTTTGGCCAGCGTCTTGAAGTCCTGACCCTTGCGGCCCGGCAGATCGGCTGGCTCCACGCGACCCCGAAGACTTGGGCACAGAACCGCATGGAGACGATGAAGGCGCAGGGGCGGCCCTTGGGCATCCCCGCGCTGGG
>JAYSSN010000441.1:0-6742 GCA_043720555.1 Rhodobacterales bacterium
CAAGGGCGGGTTGCGCGATCTGCAGACGCTATACTGGATCGGCAAGTACCTGCACCGCGTGCACGATGCAGCGGGGCTGGTCGCGGCCGGGCTGTTTTCGGCCGATGAGTATGCCACCTTCACGCGGGCAGAGAACTTCCTCTGGGCGGTGCGCTGCCATCTGCACCTGATTGCAGGTCGCGCCATGGATCAGCTGACCTTTGACATGCAGGTCGAAGTGGCGGCCCGCATGGGCTACCGCGATCAGGGCGGCCGGCGGGCGGTTGAACACTTCATGCAAAGTTACTTCCGCCATGCCACCCGTGTGGGCGAACTGACGCGGGTGTTTCTGACCGAACTTGAGGCCCGCCACGCCAAACCCGAAGCCAGGCTTGCAGGCCTGTTCCGCCGGACCAGCCGGATGCGCGCAGGCTTCAAGCTGGTACAGGGCCGGATCGACGTGACCGGCGCCGAGGCGTTCCTGGCCGATAAGCTGAACCTGCTGCGCGTCTTTGAAGAGGGATTGCGCACCGGCTATTTGCTGCATCCCAACGTCATGCGGTTGATTGCGGCCAATCTTGATCTGATCGACGACGGCATGCGCAACGACCCCGAGGCGACGCGCATTTTTCTTGACCTGATGCTGGCGCACGGCAACCCCGAACGGGCGCTGCGCCAGATGAACGAGCTGGGGGTGCTGGGCGCATTCATCCCGGAGTTTGAACCGATCGTCGCGATGATGCAGTTCAACGTTTATCACCATTTCACCGTGGACGAGCATATCATCCAGTGCATCAGCACGCTTGCCCAGATCGAACGCGGCGAGCTGGTCGAAGAGCTGCCCGTGGTCAGCGGCATCCTGAAGGCCGGGGTCAACCGCCGGGTGCTGTATGTGGCTCTGTTGACGCACGATATCGGGAAGGGTCGGCCCGAGGACCATTCGATCGCGGGCGCACAGATCGCCCGCCGGATAGCCCCGCGCATGGGGCTGGATCCTGACGAGACAGAGACGGTGGAATGGCTGGTACGCTATCACCTCCTGATGTCGGACATGGCGCAAAAGCGCGATATCGGCGATCCGCGCACCGTGCGTGATTTTGCCAAGGCGGTGAAAACGCGCAAACGGCTGGACCTTTTGACGGTGCTCACAGTCTGCGACATTCGTGGCGTCGGGCCGGGAACATGGAACAACTGGAAGGCCATGCTGCTGCGCCAGCTGTACCGCGATACCGCAGATGCGCTGGAAGGCGGGCTTGAGAACGTCAACCGCGAACACCGCGAGGACGAGGCGAAACGCGCCCTGCGCGACAAGCTGACAAGCTGGGATGAACACGCACTGCGCGAAGAAACCGGGCGGCACTATGCGCCCTACTGGCAGGCGCTGTCGACTTCGACCCAAGCCGTCTTTGCCCGGTTGCTGATCGACCTGCCGGATAACGAGATCCGCATCGACCTGCACCCGGATCTTGACCGCGACGCGACGCGCGCCTGTTTTGCGCTGGTCGATCACCCCGGCATCTTTTCGCGGCTGGCCGGGGCGTTGGCCCTGGTCGGTGCAAACGTGGTAGACGCACGCACCTACACCTCCAAGGACGGCTACGCCACCGCCGTGTTCTGGGTGCAGGATGCCGAAGGCAAACCCTATGAGGTCAGCCGCCTGCCCCGGCTGCGCGGCATGATCGAGAAAACCCTGCGCGGCGAAGTGATCGCACGCGACGCGCTGAAAGACCGCGACCGCGTGAAAAAACGTGACCGCGAGTTTCGCTTTCCCACGCACATCACCTTCGACAACGAAGGGTCCGAGATTTACACCATCATCGAGGTTGATACCCGCGACCGCCCGGGGCTGCTGTACGATCTGACCCGCACGCTGGCGTCCAACAATATCTACATCGCAAGCGCCGTCATTGCGACCTATGGCGCGCAGGTGGTGGATGCGTTTTACGTGAAAGACATGTTCGGCCTGAAACTGCACCAGAAGCCCCGGCAAGAGGCGTTGGAAAAAAAGCTGCGTCAGGCGATCATTGATGGCGCGGAACGGGCAGCTGGCTGATGGGGCAAATCCGGCTGATCCGCAGCATTCTGACCGTGGGCGGCTGGACGCTGCTATCGCGCGGAGCGGGATTTGCACGTGACATGATGATGGCGGCCTACCTGGGCGCAGGGCCGGTGGCAGATGCGTTCAACGTGGCATTTTCACTGCCGAACATGTTCCGCCGGTTCTTTGCCGAAGGCGCGTTCAACATGGCCTTCGTGCCCATGTTTTCAAAAAAACTCGAGGCGGGCGAGGATGCGCAGGGCTTTGCCCGCGACGCGTTCAACGCGCTGTCGGCAATCCTGGTCCTGTTTTCGGTCATTGGCACCCTGGCAATGCCTTGGCTTGTGTGGGCCATGGCGTCCGGCTTTGCCGGGGATGCGCGGTTCGATCTTGCGGTGCTGTATGGCCAGATCGGGTTTTCGTACATTCTGTTCATCAGCCTTGTGGCATTGCTGTCGGGCGTTCTGAACGCCTATGGCCGTTTCACCGAAGCGGGCTTTGTGCCGGTGCTGATGAACCTGATGTTCATTGCGGCGATGCTTTTGGCAGTGTGGCTGGACTGGGACATGGGCCTGACGCTGGCATGGACCGTGCCCGTGACAGGTGTGGCGCAACTGGCCTTCACATGGGTTGCTGCAGCACGGCTGGGGTTTCGCTTCACCCCCCGCCTGCCCCGCTGGACCCCCGCGCTCAGGCGACTGGCCACCATTGCGGCCCCGGCGGTATTGGCGGGCGGTGTGGTGCAGATCAACCTGCTGGTCGGGCGGCAGGTGGCAAGCTACACCGAAGGGGCGGTGTCATGGCTGGTCTATGCTGACCGGCTGTATCAGCTGCCATTGGGCGTTGTGGGCATCGCCATCGGCACGGTGCTGCTGCCCGACCTGTCGCGCCGCCTGCGGGCGGGGGATGCGGCGGGGGGGCGTGACAGCTTTAACCGTGGTACCGAGTTTGCACTGGCGCTGACCCTGCCCGCTGCGGTGGCGCTGATGGTCATCGCGTTTCCACTGACCCAGGTGCTGTATCAGCGCGGCGCATTTGGGCCGCAGGATACCGCCGCGACAGCGCTTGTTCTGGCGATCTATGGAGCGGGTCTGCCTGCCTTTGTGCTGCAAAAGGTGCTGCAACCGCTGTATTATGCCCGCGAAGATACCAAACGCCCCTTCCGATATGCGCTGCTGTCAATGGTGCTGAATGCCGCGATTGCCGTCGGAATGATGCCGCTGATCGGCTTTGCGGCCGCCGCTGTGGCGACGACCGTCGCGGGGTGGATCATGGTCGCACAATTGTGGTTGGGGTCACGCCACATGGGGGACGAGGCGCGGCTGGATGCACGCTCGGCAGCACGCCTGCCCCGGATTGTGGCAGCGTCGGCGCTGATGGGGGTGGCGCTCTGGGCCGGGTGGTGGCTGCTGGATACCACTTTGGCCGATGCTGGCTGGCGTTATCTGGCGCTGGCAGGCCTGATTGCCGTCGGGATTGTCAGCTATTTTGGCGCCGGTGCCGCCATCGGTGCCTTCCGTCTGTCGGATTTTCGCGCCCTGCGGCGTCAGCGCTGAAGCAAGCGTGCCCGCATCCGCGCCCAGCCACCGGGGCTGACGAACAAACTGAGCCCGAACCCGGCGGCAAAGCCTGCGATGTCGGCCACCCATTCCGAGCCGCCGCCAAACAGCACGCCAAACAGCAACTGCACGAACAGCAACACCCCGATCAGGCTGAACGCGCGGTACTGGTTGGCCCCCGCAGCCACCAGCCGCACCCACATCAGAAACGTGAACGCGCCAATCAGCCCGTAGATCGCGGGATACCCCCCCACCAGCGGTGACCTCAGCATCGGGATCGCCGTGTAGACAAGTGCCGCACTCAGCGCCGATCCGAAAAACACCACCACCAACGCCCACCAGCGAAACACCTCGCCCACAGCCTTGCCAAGGGCCAGCAGGATGACCGCCACAAAGACCGCGTGCATCAGATTGCCATGCACCAGCGGATAGCTGACAAGCCGCAACACATCGGCGGCCGGATAGGTCCCTGTGGCGATCATCTCGCGCAAAAGATCCGGGAAAAACCCAAACCGCTCCAACGCCTCGCTGCGCCATCCGACGGCGCGCGGGCCCCCGACGACACCGCGGCCACCAAGGTTCAGGACAAATTCCATCGCGATGATGGGCAGTGCGATTACCCAAACAATGGGCGGCAGCGGGTTCAGCGGCGGTGCATTGTGATCCATGGGGTTCCGGGTTGTTGACGGGGTCAGCGCCCAAGGGTAAGCGCGGTTAACGGATTTTGCCAGACAGAGGCTCGCATGAACCAGTCGATTCAGTTGCCACAGGGTGTTACCCCGCGGATCTTTTCGGGGATCCAGCCGTCGGGCGGCCTGACGCTGGGCAATTATCTGGGTGCGCTGAAGCGTTTTGTGGAAAAGCAGGACGAAGGCATCGAGACGATCTATTGCCTTGTGGACATGCACGCCATCACTGTCTGGCAAGACCCGGCCAAACTGCGCCACGCCACGCGCGAGGCCGCCGCAGGGTTCATCGCCGCGGGGATCGACCCCGCGCGTTCCATCCTGTTCAATCAAAGCCAGGTCACGGCCCACGTGGAACTCGCGTGGATTTTCAACTGTGTGGCGCGTCTTGGCTGGATGAACCGGATGACCCAGTTCAAAGACAAGGCCGGCAAGAACGCCGAGAACGCGAGCCTTGGACTTTACGCCTATCCCGCACTGATGGCTGCCGACATTCTGGCCTACCGCGCCACGCACGTGCCCGTGGGTGAAGATCAAAAGCAGCATATCGAGCTGACCCGCGATATTGCGGCAAAATTCAACAATGACTTCGGCGTTGCCTTCTTCCCGCTGACCGAACCCGTGATCGAAGGGGCCGCCACGCGCGTCATGTCGCTGCGCGACGGCACTAAGAAAATGTCGAAGTCCGATCCGTCCGATCAGTCCCGCATCAACCTGACCGATGACGCCGACATGATTGCCTCGAAGATCCGCAAGGCCAAGACCGACCCCGCGCCCTTGCCAGACAGCCTCGATGGCCTGCGCGACCGGCCTGAGGCGCGCAATCTGGTCAATATCTACGCAGCCCTTGCGGGTATCACGCCGGAACAGGTGATTGCTGAGTACGCAAATGCACAGTTCGGCACCTTCAAACCCGCGCTCGTTGATCTGGCGGTGGCACAACTGTCGCCCATCACCGACAAGATGTCCCGCCTGATGCAGGACCCGGCCGAGATTGATCGCATCCTGGGCCAAGGGGCCGACCGGGCCGAGGCGATTGCCCGGCCCATCGTCGATCAGGTCTACGACATCGTCGGCATGATCCGATCACGGCCCAGGGGATGATCCGCTGGGCCGCACGGGCAGGGCTGACGCTGCTGCTGGTGTTGTCGTGCGCGCTGACCTTTTCGGGGGCGGCGCAAGTTTTGCGCAACCCGCTGATCCGACCCATGATCGATGCCTCGCTCACTGAAATCATTGCGGCGTCAGACCGCATGATGGCCACCGATGCGACGCCAGAGCGGGTCGCGCAGCGCTTGGGCGAATTGCTGGACGCCTCACCCCGCAACTGGCTTGCCATCCAAGCCGTCGAAGGTGTTGCGCTTGAACGTGCGATCCCCCTGCCCCCCGACCTGACCGCCCGGCGCACGGCCCTGTGGGACGAAGACAGCGGCTACATCGCCCGCGCGGGCGATTGCGCATCCTGCGTCTGGGATGCGGGTACCTGCACGCTGACCAATGCCCTGATCTGCAACGCGCCGGTCACCCTGTCCCCGGTTGGCGACGTCGTGGGCCTTGGCCGTGCAGGCGTTGCATGGGCGACCGGCGGCGATGTCGATCAGATCGACCTTGCGCTGTCCATCATCGGCATCGGGGCCACCGCCACCATTCTTGCGTCGGGCGGCACCTCACTCACCCTTAAACTTGGCGCAGGCACGATCAGACTGGCCCGCAAGATGCGCCTGATCTCGCCCCGTCTGACTGCCCTTCTGTCTGATGTGGCCACCCGTGGCATCGACTGGCAACTGGTCACACGCATGGATTTTTCCGACCCGGCCCGCCTGATCCGCCCCGAGGTCATCGCCCCCCTTGCCAACATCGCATCAGACATGGGCCGCATCGGGCGAGTTCTGCCTGCGACCGAGACGCTTCACCTGATCCGCTATATCGACGACGCGACCGATGCCCGCCGCATTGCCAATGCCAGCGCAGCGCTTGGCCCGAAAACCCTTGGCCGGATCGAAACGCTGGGAAAATCCCGTTTTCTGCGCGCTACCGTGCGGATCTCGGACCTCGCCATCCAGACCGTTACGGGCCTTGTGGGGATGATCCTGGGCTTTGGCAGCATGATCGCGGGCACGGGTCAAAGCCTCATGTTGCGATTCACCCGCCGGTTGGCCCGCAAAGCCGCCTGAACCAACCGACCAGACGCCCGCCTCATTCATGGATCTGGCCGGTATGATCGTGCGGGGGTGCTCAGATCAGCCGGACTTGTGTGCCTACTTTTGCAAAGCCGAACAGTTCGGCAATATTCTCATTGTAAAGCCCGATGCACCCATCCGACGACTGCCGACCGATCTTGCGGGTGTCATGAGTGCCGTGGACACGGTAATACTCCCAAGACAGATAAAGCGCATGCGTGCCAAGCGGGTTGGTCGGACCGGCCGGGATGATCGCCGGAAGGCTCGGGTCGCGTTCGCGCATCGAGGGCGTCGGCGTCC
>JAYSSN010000442.1:0-2661 GCA_043720555.1 Rhodobacterales bacterium
ATTCACCTTTCCACAGCGCCAAAATGAGCGGAACCGCCACCGCGACGGCGAGAATCGCGCCACCAAAGCCGGGCAGGGCGGTGGAATCTAGGCTCAGGACCTGTTAAAGGGATTCACATGGGGGCGGCGATGTGATTCAATGGCGGCGCGAGGAGGCGCTGCCATGAGTGATCTGATTTGGCTTTCGGAGGCGCAGATGCGTCGGATCGAGCCGTATTTTCCGCTGTCGCACGGGGTGCCTCGGGTCGATGACCGGCGGGTGATCAGCGGAATCATCTTCGTGATCAGGAACGGGCTGCGATGGCGCGATGCGCCGAAGGACTATGGCCCGCACAAGACGATCTACAACCGCTTCATCCGCTGGAGCCGGCTGGGGGTGTTCAACCGCATCTTCGCGGCGCTGGCGGCCAAGGGCGGCAAGCCCGACCGGCTGATGATCGACGCGACCCATTTGAAGGCGCACCGGACAGCAGCCAGCCTTTTAAAAAAGGGAATGTTCCCCGACGTATCGGGCGGACCAAAGGCGGCCTGAACTCCAAGCTGCACGCCGTCTGCGACGGCCGGGGACGGCCGCTGGTGATGCTGCTCAGCGAAGGTCAGATGAGCGACTACAAAGGCGCGGCGTTGATGTTCGACGCCCTGCCGCCCGCCACGGCGATGCTCGGCGACCGGGGCTATGACGCGGACTGGTTCCGCAGCGCGCTGACCGAGCGCGGCATCGCGCCGTGCATCCCGTCGAAGGCCAACCGCAAAATCGCGATCCCGCACGACCGGGCGCTCTACCGGCAGCGCCACAAGATCGAGAATATGTTCGGCAAGCTCAAGGACTGGCGCCGCATCCACACCCGCTACGACAGATGCGCCCACACTTTCTTCTCCGCCATCTGCATCGCCGCAATCGTCATATTCTGGCTATGATCAATGAGTCCTGAGCCTAGAGACGTTGAAGTCAAACCGGGTCATCTCGAACCGCGCCACTCTACCGCGCGCGAGCCATTTCGCATCGACCGGTTCCCTTTCTAGGCAACCGTATCGACGGCGCAAGTAGTGTATCGTCGGGCTAATGCCGACGCACGGTAGATAACCGCCAAGTAGTGCCCACGGAACGAATTGCTCCTATATTTGACTTAGCCCGCTTGAGTCGCTTTGCTGGCAATCGAACACTTTGGAGGCAACTGCACATGCAACACCTCTACACGACGCTCGGCCCTTTGCGCAAAGACCAAGTCGGCATGATCCTTCCGCATGAGCATGTGTTCGTGGATCTAAGAACACCGGACCAGCCCGGCTATGCCCAAGCTGACGCCGTCGACGTCGTAAGGCTGATGGCGCCAGAGATCGAACGCATCAAACTGTTGGGCATCACGGCGCTGGTGGAATGCACAACGCTTGGTGTCGGTCGGCGGGCAGACCTCGATCTCGCCGTTTCAAGGGCTACCGGTTTCCCCATCGTTGTTCCGACCGGGAGTTATCGCGAACCTTGGGTGCCAGATTGGGTTGCTTTAGCGGAAGAGGCAGCGCTCGAAGATTGGATGGTGCGTGAACTCACCGAGCGATTCGACGAGGCTGACTTCAAGGCGGGTTGGATCAAGCTGAGCGTCGGCGATGACGGCATCACGCCACTAGAGGCGAAGATCCTGAGGGCCGCAGCCAGGGCAGGTGCGCGGACCGGCGCGGTCATTGGCAGCCATACCATCAAAGGCCGGGTGGTATTGGACCAACTGGACATTCTTGCGGCCGAGGGCTATCGCGCCGACCGGTTCATTTCGATTCACTCTCAGGAGGAGAAAGACTTTGGCCTGAATCTGGCGGTGGCAGAACGCGGAGCCTGGATCGAGTATGACCACGTCGGTCGTGCCGATGACGGCGACGTCCTGACACTGGTGACGAAAGCGCTGTCAGCCGGGTTCGGAAATAAACTTTTGCTCAGTCATGATGTGGGCTGGTTCGACCCGGCATTGCCGGGGGGCGGCACACCGACACCTTATGTACATCTCAGCAAGGTTTTCCTGCCAAAGTTGCGGGCGACGGGCATCGACGAATCAACCATCCACCGGCTGACACATGACAATCCGTTCGAGGCCTTCGCGCGGCCGGATTGAAGGCACGAAACGAGAAGACGTCGAATTGCAGATGCCGGAACTTTCGCCACACCGACATTGCGCGTGACAAACATTCTGACGCGGCGTTTTTGACAGCAGCGAGCACGAATTCACTTCGATGCAAAATCAGACCACAGCTTTCAGCCGCTTTGACCTAACTGGCATTTTGTCAATCAGTGCCCCGTGCCAGCGCCGGAGTTAGTCTGCAGCGGTGTGCCCGAGTAAAAGTGCAGCAGGTCCTCAACGTCTCGCAGCGAAAGTGGAAAGCGGACGTACAGCATCACTGCCAAGCGGATGATCTCGCGGGAGGTCTTGGAACAACGAAAAGGGATGAGCTTGGTCGTTTTGAAAGGCGGGGCTAACGCACTGACCGCCGCAAGCAAGTTTCCCCTGACAGTGCGCGCCAGCGATGAAGGCCGATCCCCCAGCCAGCCACCAGTCACGGGGCGGTGCAAGTCAAAATGAAGTCAGGGCTGAAGCCTTTTTCGGCACATTCTGTCCGGGTCCAGTCGACTACCGGCACGCTCGCATCCAGTTCGGACCATTTCGGATGACCCAG
>JAYSSN010000443.1:0-6676 GCA_043720555.1 Rhodobacterales bacterium
GTGTGATCCATAACCATACCGTCGCAGAGGTGCACCTTTTCATGGCTGCAATGGCCGTCAAGGGCGTGGAATGTGTCGTCCGGACTGCGCACGACGATGAAGCTGCGCGCGCCGTGGTCGAAGCGGATCAGATCTTCGGGCTCGATGTCGGCTGTGGCGCAAGCGCGGGTCCAGGTGGGCATGGGCGTGATCCTTGGGGTGGTGTCTTTCAGGGTGGTGCTGTTGTGGGTCATGGCCCGACCGGAAGGCCGGGCCATGAAAGGCCGGATCAGTGGAGGGTGCCCGGCGGGGAGAGAGTTCAGGCCGGCACCGCCTGTGGCGGATGGCCGTCGTGTGTTTCCATGTAGGTTTCGATCTGAGCCTCGAGGTCGGCCATGGTTTCGCCGCCTGCCATCAGATCGGTGATTTCCTCGCGGCTCCGCTCACCCTTGCGGAAATCGGCGGCGACGGCACCCCGGATCAGCACAGCGAAGTGGTCGCCCACGGCCATGGCATGCATGACCTGATGGGTGATGAAAATCACGGCGAGGCCCCGACGCTTGGCTTCGTTCACGATGCGCAGCACATGAGTGGCCTGCTTGACCCCCAGTGCCGCCGTGGGTTCATCGAGGATCAGCAAGCGGGCGCCAAAGTGGACGGCGCGCGCAATGGCCAAGGCCTGGCGTTCCCCGCCCGACAATCCGCCGACCAGACGGTCGCCGTCGTCAATCCGGGTGATGCCGAAATTCTGCACCGCCTTGACTGCGATCTCATTCGCCGTCTTGCGATCATAGATTTTCAGCGGCCCAAACCAGCGCGTCGGTTCGCGGCCGACAAAAAAGCTGCGGCCGATCGACATCAGGGGAAACGTGCCGCCAAACTGGTGGACGGTGGCGATGCCATGATCGGCGGCCTCACGCGGATTCTTGAAGTGAACCGTTTTGCCATCCATCACCAACGCGCCCGAGGTGGGCTGGTGCACGCCGGAAAGCAGCCGGATCACGGTGGATTTCCCTGCACCGTTATCGCCCAGCAGACACAGCACTTCACCCGCCCGAACGTCCAGACTGATGTCATTCAGCACGTCAATCGGCCCAAAACTTTTGTTTATGGCCTTGAGAGACAGGATCGTCTCGCCCATCATTTGGCCCCTTTCTTGGGTGCATAAGCCAACGCCATCTTGCGGAAGGTGTTGTTCATCAAAACCGCCACCAGCAGCAGAACGCCGATGATCAGGCTTGACCAGTTGCGGTCGAAATCGGTGTAGTAGATGCCCTGGTTGACGATGGCAAAGGTGATGGTGCCGAAGAAGATCCCGATCACCGACCCAAATCCACCCGTCAGCAGAACGCCCCCCACCACGACTGAAATGATGGAGTTGAAGATAAAGCTCTGCCCGCCCGCCACCTGCGCCGAATTGTACAGGATTGCCTGACACATCCCCACAAAGGCGGCCGACGTCGAGGACAGCACGAACAATAGGATGGTCATGCGCTCGGTCGGGATGCCAGCGTTGCGCGCCGAAACTTTGTCGCCACCCATAGCGAAGATCCAGTTCCCGTACCGCGAGAAATGGACGAAGTAGATGTAGGCCGCCGTCACTGCCAGCCACCACATCACCATGGCCTGCACCTGACCACCAAAGATGAAATCGCCAAACAGCGCCTTGGCCGGGCCTTCAACCGTCAGCGCGACCGAGGTGGATTTGGTGATCAAGACCGTCAGGCCCAGCACGATGCCCTGCACCGCGAACAGACTGCCGAGCGTCACGATCAGCGAGGGCACGGCGGTGCGGATCACCATGTAGCCGTTCACCAGCCCGACGATCACCGCAAAACTCAATGCTGCGCCGATGCCCCACCAGATCGGCAGGCCGAAATGCCCTGAAATCACCGCCGTAGTCATAGCACCAAACGGCACCATCGCGCCGACCGAAATGTCCAATTCACCCGCGATCATCAGAAGGCCGACGGGAATGGCAATGACGCCCAGGTTCGCCGCGACGTTCATCCAGCTGGCCATGCCCGCCGGTTGCAGAAAAGTCAGTCCGCCAAATATGCCGAAAAAGACAAGGACGGCGACAAGGCCAAGAAAGGCCCCGGCTTCAGGACGTCGCAACAGGCCGCCGAGTGCGGAAGAATTGGTCATGGGGCTCTCCGATATTAGTTTGCACGGTGCAAGACGTGCGCGATGCGCCGCGCGTAAGGTAAGGGTCCGCCATGAATGGCGAACCCTTCAGGTCAGATCAGCGTGCGCCTTTGGCCACACCAGCCAGCGTCGCTTCGATGTTGGTCACATCGACGATCCCAGGGCCAGTCAGCACCGGGAAAGTGGGCAGGTCGGTACCAAAGTCGATCGACGAGGCCAGAAGGCTGACCGCCAGATATGACTGGAGGTAGGGCTGCTGGTCGATGGCGAACATCTGTGTGCCGGCTTTGACACGGTCGAGACCGGCTTGGTTCATGTCGAACGTCCCCAGCATCGTGACGCCGGTCTTGCCTGCCTGTTCAATCGCAATGGCGGCGCTGTCAGCGTCGCCTGCGCTGATCGTGATCACGCCGTCAATGGTGTCATCCTTGATTAGCTCGGCCTTGATCGCCTCGGCCACCGCCGTCGGATCACCAAATGAGGTCGAGGGCAGCGGCAGTTGCGTACCCTTGCCGCCGGCGGCAGTGATGCCGTCGATCACGCCTTTGCAGCGCGCTTCGATGTTAACCGTGCCAGGCAGGGTGTTGACGCAGATCACGTTCTGTTGCCCATGCGTCCCGAAGTAGGTTCCACCCGCGGTGCCGGCAACATATTCATCCGACCCCACATAGTTGATCGCGCCCAGTTCGCGCGCCTTGTCCGCGCCGCCTGCGTTCATCAGGATAACCTTGATGCCCGCCGCAACAGCCTCTTTGATGACCGGATCCTCGGCTTCGGGCACCCAATTCGGAATGACCAAACCGTCCACTTCCATGCTGATCGCGGTGCGGATCAGTTGCGCCACATCGGGGGCAAAGTTGTCATAGTTGACCAGGCGCAGATAGTTGACCGACCCGCCGTTGGCGACCACAGCCGGGGTCGCATCGTCGATGCCCTTCTTGATGATGTTCCAGAAGGCATCATCGTTCGATCCGCCGATGACGGCAATTTCTGCCGCCATCGCGGCCGAGGCTGCTGCCACCACCGCCGTGGTGGTCAGCACCTTGGCCAGGGTCTTTACCAGTTTCATAGTTTCTCTCCTCCGTTGGTCCGTCGTTCTTGACGAGTGTTGATTGGGGTAGTTTCTCCGGCGCCTGCCTCCTCGCAGGGTAAACCGGGGCCGTTTCTGGGGGTCAGGCCCCGTTCGTTTTGGCGCCGGTCCTGGCGTTCAGCCGGGCCTTCTTTTTCTGAAACCGGGCATCCATCCGGGCCTCGCCTTCTTTGGTGCCGTCGTGCCAATAGCCGAACCACTTATCCAGCGGGATCAGGCCGTCACCGCCATAGTTCACCTCGAAATACTTGTGGTGCAGGTAGTGGGCATAGGCGTGGCTATCCAAAGCCACGTCCGCGCTGATCTCAAGCTTGTCAAAACCGATGTGGCCGTTGATCGCCCCAAAGCCGGCCGAATGCAGCTGAAACAGCGCCACGATCGGATTGGAGGGGATGATCAGGTGCCAGAAGGCGACGGCATGATACAGGAACCCTTCCACCGGATGCATCGACAGCGACGACCAGGGGCTGGGGTTGATCGAGTTGTGGTGAACGGAATGGACCCACTTGTACAGCAGCGGCGTGTGGATCAGGCGGTGGATGCAGAAGAAATGCACCTCATGGATGACCGGAACCAACAGGGTCAGCACGGCCAGATAGACCGGATGATCGGCCCAGGCCAGCCACGGCACATAGCCCATGGCATAGGCGTGCAGAAACAGCACCTCGACCAGCGTCCACAGCGGAATCGAAAAGAAGAACGACCGCAGGAAGTTGTCGATGTTCTGGCTCTTGAACCAAAAGACATCGGACGGATTGTCGGCCGGGAATTTGCCGTTGAACTTGAACCGTGTGCCCTGCTTGCGCTTGATGTACCAGAACAGTTCGACTGATCCGTATATCGCAAAGATCGCCGCGGCATTCACGGCAAACAACCAAAGCGCCCAGCCGGGGCCGAGGGTTTTCATCGTCGCGACATCGGGGATCACGAAATACCAGTACAGCAGCGTCGTGGCCATGTGAAAGGCGTTCCACGGCCAAAGATAACCGCGCAGGAACTGCAGGAATTTCCACAGGTTCGGCGGCGATGCCCAGCTGGAGGCAATCTGCAGCGGGGCGCTTGGCGCCCAGTCGCCGCGCTTGTTGCGCGTGCCGAATTTCAGATCGTCCATTCCAGCCTCCACTTCCAGGCGGCACCCGCCTCTGTCTTCATCCGGCAAACCGCCACCGGCCTTCGCATCGCTGCGTCGCGTTTCGGGTACCAAAAGCCAGACCGCACCGCGCGACGCGGTCGGCCGAGGCAAAAGGTCAATTTGGTAGCCCCCCTCGCGGCAGCGGGCATGGCAACTGGCAGGTAACCGGCGGACACCGCATTCTTCTCGATCAAAGACTGGCATCTTGACGCTGATCAAATCAAGATGCGATGATGTGTCGCGGCCTATTTCGTCTCATCGTATCAGGATATGGACGAATTTTGACATGAAGTGATATGAGGATGTTATGACCCGCCCCACGATCCCGGACTTGGCCAAAGCGGCAGGCGTGTCGGTTGCCACGGTAAACCGCGTGCTGGCGGGGACGGAAAAAGTTCGGATGCCAACCCGGTTGCTGGTGCAGGAAGCCGCAGAACGGATTGGATTTTACGGACTTGGCACCATCCAGGCCAAAGTGTCGGCCAGCCGCCCACGCTATCGCTTCGGCTTTATTTTGCTCCAGCCGCATCGCCAGTTTTACCAAAGCTGTGCTGCGGCCATTCGCGATGCGGCGGCCAGCGTTTCAGAGGCAGGCTTCGATGTCGACGTCCGCATTGAGTTTTTGGAGGATCTGTCCCCGCAGAATACTGCTGCCCGCGCATTGGCATTGGGCGACGAATGCGATTCGATCTGCATTACCTCAGCCGTCCACCCTGTTGTCATACAAGCCGTCGAGGCCTTGCAGCACCGGGGCCTGCCGGTCTTTGCGCTGATCTCGCAACTTTCGGCGGCCGGTCTGGTGCATTACATCGGGCTGGACAACTGGAAGGTCGGGCGCACGTCGGCCTGGGCCATTGAAGGCCTGTGCAAAAAGCCCGGCAAGATCGGCATCCTGATGGGCAACCCCCGCTATCGCAACCAAGAGATGAACGAGGCCGGGTTCCGGTCCTATTTCCGCGAACACGCCCCCGATTTCACCCTGTTGGAACCGCTGTCGACCTATGAATCCAGTGCCGTTGCCGAAGAAATGACCGAGAGGCTGTTGACACAACACCCCGACCTGACCTCGCTGTTCGTCTCTGGTGGCGGCATAACGGGTGCCATGGCGGCGTTGCGGGCCTCGGGCCGCGCGTCTCGACTGGTTGTGGTGGCGTACGATCTGATGGACAGCACCCGGGCCGGGCTGCTCGATGGAACCCTCAAAGTGGTAATCGCCCATCCCCTGCGTCAGGTGGCGGACGAACTGATCCGGGGCATGGTCCGCGCAACGCGCTCACCGCAGGATGGCGTAAACCACACGCGGATCGTTCCGTTTCTGATTTACACCCGAGAGAACATTTGAACCAGTTTTTCCCGGGGCGGACCGAGACTGACAGTTGTCGGCAAAGCAGCCGCCCGACCTATTCCAGCGATGCGCCGCCCAAGGCCAGCCGCGTAGCGCAGGTCTGCCATTCTTCAGCCTGGCGCAGATGGTCGGCGTTGCCGGCACGCCGATCTTTTGTCGACGAAGAATGCGCAGGCATCAACATCAAGGCATGCTTCGACCACCCGACCGGATCAACGGCGGCGTCCAGTGGATCACTCAGAACCGTGACAGGATTGTCGTTCAAGCGCGCGGCTTGTTCAGCGCGCGCCCCAGGTGTCGGAAAGCCTGTAGCCGCCCGGCCATGGGTCTGACGGATCAAGCATATGTTGATGGATGCCCGTGATCCAGCCGCGACCCGAGATTTCGGGGACAATTGCTGGGATCGTGCCAACCAGCGTCGTACCCAGAATCCGACCGGTGAAGGTCGATCCGATCACCGAAACCGTGGTCAGCCGGTCATCAAGGCCCATCTCGCCTCGGGCATGCAGCACCGCCATACGCGCGCAGAGGGCCGTTCCGGTGGGCGAACGGTCAACCTTTCCCGGCTGGATCGCCACGGCCGCACCGGCGCGCAGGCTGTTTTGATCGCGTGAGATCGGCCCTGCGAACAGGCAAAAGGAATAGTGCCGCCAATCGGGATTGGTCGGATGATGAAACCCCAGCGCGTCAGTTGCGGCGCGGGTGATCCGGGCCCCCAGTTTGGCAATGTCATGCGCCTCATCGGCGGTCAGCGCAAAGCCAAGGCTGCGGGCGTCCACCATCACAAAGCTGTCGCCGCCAAAGGCCGTGTCCACGGTCAGTGTTCCAAGGCCCTCAACCTCAAGCGGGATGTTCAGCTGCGCGGCAAAGCTGGGCAGGTTCTGCACGAAGATGCGTTCGGCCTTGCCATTGCGGCATTCTGCCCGCACCCGCACCAGACCGCCGGGGGCCTCAAGGGTGAATTCGGTCACCGGTTCCTGCA
>JAYSSN010000444.1:0-6673 GCA_043720555.1 Rhodobacterales bacterium
GCGGTCGAGCTTGTGGCGCGCCTCGTCCTCTTCGGCCCAGACGGTTTCGCGCCATTCCTCGAACCCGTCAAACCCCGATTCGCGCCGCCGCACCTGCCCGCGGTCGATCCAGAGCGTTGCGCGTGACAAGGCCCGCAGGAACGCCCGGTCATGGCTGATCAGCACAAAAGCCGTTCGGGTGGATTTCAGTTCCGCCTCGAGCCATTCGATGGCGTGGATGTCCAGATGGTTCGTCGGCTCGTCCAGCAGCATCAGTTCGGGGGCTTCGGCCAGCAGCTTGGCCAGTGCCGCGCGCCGACGCTCGCCCCCCGACGCGGTGGCGACCGGGGTTTCGGGATCGAACTTCAACCCCTCGGCCACCATTGGCACCCGGTACGCCTCGCCCTCCGGCAGGCGGCTGGCCGCGAAATCACCCAGTGTCAGAAAGCCCGACAGATCAGGATCTTGCTCCATGTAACCCACGGTTACGCCCGGCGGGATGATGCGTTCGCCCCGGTCCGGTTCGGCCAGACCCGCCATCACCTTCATCAGGGTCGATTTGCCCGATCCATTGCGCCCGACAAGTGCCACGCGATCACCGGGCTGGATTACCAGCGACAGATCGTCAAAGACCGGATTGCCGCCGAATGTCAGCGAGATGGAGTTGAGTTGCAGAAGGGGTGCGCGTGCCATGACGGGCAGGTAGTCGGGCGCGCAGGAAACGTCAACGGTCAGGCTGCAACGGCACGCAAGGCACGGGCGCGCGCCGGGGGGATGGCCGCAACATCAAGGGCGGTGAAGACATGCAGCGTATCCAACGGGCGGTCGAGCACGGCGTGATCGCTGACCCAGCCGCCCATCATCAGATATGTCCGCAGCAAAGGTGGTGTGCCCGCCCGTGCAAGACGCGGATCAAATGACGTGAGGTTATCCGCGCAAGGCACTGTTTCGGCGTGTAGTTCACCGGGACGCATGGCCGCAGGCCCGAGGTGGTTCGCGGCCAGTGCCTGCAACGCCTGACGGTGCTTTGCCGGATCGGCCCCCGCAAACGACGCGCAGCCAAACAGCATGTGCGCGCCATGCAGATCAACCAGCCGCGCCATCGCCCCCCAGGCCACGCGCAGCAGATCGGCATCTGGGGCGCGGTCGGGGGCAATGCAGAAGCGACCCAGTTCCATCATTGGCGCTGAAAACGTGGAAAGTCGTTCCAGATCATAGAACTGCGCGGCATAGCTGCGTTGGATATCCGCCCCGCTTGCCAGCGGCATCAGGCGGTATGTGCAGGCCAGCACGCCCGACCCCGCCTCTTCCACCAGAAGATGAACGCAGGCAGGGTCATACGCATCGGTATCGCGGCCCCGGGTGTCCGAAAGCACCGCATGTCCTGCGATAAAACATTGATAGCGCAGAGATTGTGCAGCGGCGTGATCGGCAGACGATTGGGCGATACGGGCGGTGTAGCGGCCCTTCAGCAGTGCCAGCATCGGACAATCACTTCCCATCTTGGCGGGACGCCCCCGCAGCCCTAGATATGAAGGGAAGCGGAGCCTGCACACAAGCGGGATCGAAAGGAACGGACAGATGGACAAGGTCGTGAAATCCGACGCCGAATGGCAGGCGCAGCTGTCAGACCTCGCCTACAAGGTGATGCGCAAGCATGGCACGGAACGCGCCTTTACCCACGATGATTTTCCAAAGTCACCGGGCGCGTATCATTGCGGCGGCTGCGGTGCCCCGGTTTTTGACGCGGCGACAAAGTTTGACAGCGGCACCGGCTGGCCCAGCTTCTGGGCGCCCATCGACGCCGAAATGGTGGGCGAATCCGTGGATCGCAGCTGGTTTTCCACGCGGACCGAGGTGCACTGCAACCGGTGCGACGCGCATCTGGGGCATGTGTTCCCGGACGGCCCGAAACCCACTGGCCTGCGCTATTGCATCAACGGCGTCGCCCTGACCTTCACGCCGGACGAATAGACAGGTGCCGCGCCGTTAATCGACGATCTGATCGGCGCGGATACCACCCAGGTTGCCCAGCAACTGCCGGATCAGACCCGCACCCCGCACGTTGCTTTCGGTCACCCGCCGCGACAGGGTGATGACCTGGCCGTCCGCCAGCCCGAAGCGGCCCACGTCGCTGACAGTGCCCTCTTCGGTGAACGTGATTGCCACAAGCTGGCGGTCCACCTCTTGCGGGGCGCGTGCGCCCCGGGTTTTCCAGCGGCTTTGCACATAATACCAGCCGACATCGTTCAGCAACCCGGAGGCTGACGGGCGACCCACCTTTTCGGCAACCGTTTCGCGGGTGTCGATGCCCACCTCGATCAGCGCCAGCTCATCGTCAGTCGGCACATAGCCGTGGTTGCGGATGATGGGGCTGCATGCAACAGCCAGCGCAACGGCCAGCCCTGCGATGGCCCATCTGAACGGCCGTGCCCATGCGATCATTGCGATCCTACTCCGCCCCATCGTTTTTCGCGTCCCGTCTTGCGGACCGCTTGTCAAGTCGCGCCAAGCGCCGTATCGCAACAGCTTCCGGCAGCGCCTTCATCCTTGGGATACAGAATGATGGCACGCGGATCAAGGAAGGAACGCAAACCGGGAAGGCGTAGATGATGACAGACCCCCTGACCCTGCCTTTCCCGGTGCGAAGCCTGTCGCCCAAAAAGCCCACGCGCTTTGATCTGACGCCTGATGCCGCCACCCGCGCGGCCGTCGCGGCGGCACTGAACATCACCGCGATCGAGGCGCTGTCGTTCAAGGGCGAATTCCGGCCCATCGGGCGGCGCGACGTCTTGCTTGAGGCGCAGCTGGTGGCCCGTGTCGTGCAACCCTGCGGCATCACGCTGGCGCCGGTGAAAACCGCGATCAGCGAAACCGTGATCCGCCGCTACGTTGCCAACTGGGTAGATCCCGACGCCGCCGAGGTGGAAATCCCCGACGACGATACGTCAGAGCGCCTGCCTGACACCATCGATGCCGGTGCGGTCGCACTTGAAGCACTTGCCCTTGCCCTGCCGCTGTACCCGCGCGCGCCGGGTGCGGAACTGGGGCAGGCGGTGTTTGCCGAACCGGGTGAAGCGCCCTTGACCGATGCCGATCTGAAGCCGTTTGCGGGGCTTGCCGGACTGAAAGACAAGCTTGGCAAGCCCTGACGGAAAAGGGGGTTGCGCTTGGCCGGAATCGCAGTATGTTCCGCGCCTCATTCAACCGCTTGCCGATGCCTTTTGGCAAACGCTCAACCGGTTGATCTGCAAACAAAATCAGGGGCCTGCCCCCACCTATACCGAGGTCGAGACATGGCTGTCCCTCAGAACCGCACGACGAAATCACGCCGCAACATGCGCCGTTCGCATGATGCGCTCGTCGCGGCTAACCCGAACGAATGCTCCAACTGTGGCGAGCTGAAGCGTCCGCACCATGTGTGCGGCGCATGCGGTCATTACGATTCGCGTGAAGTCGTCGCATCGGCAAAAGAAGTCGATCTGGACGAAGACGCAGCGTAAGCTGCGGTGCGCGCGGACCTTGCATGGTGAGCGGAGCCTCTAGCCCCTCGACCACAGGCGCTGCGCGCATTGTCATTTCCGTTGACGCCATGGGTGGCGACCGCGGGCCGGCAGCTGTTGTTGCCGGTCTTGTCGTGTCGGCTGAACGCCTGCCCGATGCAGCCTTCATTCTGCATGGTGACGAGGCGGTTCTGCGCCCGATGCTTGTCCGCGAAAACACGTTGACCGGCCGCGTCGATCTGCGCCACGCGCCGCGTGTTGTCACCATGAGCGACAAGCCAAGCCAGGTCATGCGCCATGGCATGGGCACCTCGATGTGGGGCGCCATCGACTCGGTCAAGAACGGCGAGGCGACGGTCGCGGTGTCGTGCGGCAACACCGGCGCGCTGATGGCCGTCAGCATGATCCGCCTGCGCAAACTGCCCGGCGTCAACCGCCCGGCCATCGCGTGCCTGTGGCCCAGCCGCAATCCCGGCGGATTCAACCTGATGCTGGACGTGGGCGCCGATATCAAGGCAGAGGCGGACGATCTGCTGCAATACGCCACCATGGGCGCATCCTATGCGCGCAACGGGTTGAATCTGGCCCGCCCCCGGGTTGGCCTGCTGAACGTGGGCACCGAAGACCACAAGGGCCGGGCCGAGCTGAAAGAGGCGCACGACCGGATGGCCGACGCGGCCGAGGCGGGCGGTTTTGACTATGTGGGCTTTGTCGAAGGCGGCGACCTGCCGTCCGACCGGGTGGATGTCATCGTGACCGATGGCTTTACCGGCAACATCGCACTGAAGACGGGCGAAGGCACGGCCAAGCTGATCTCTGACTTTCTGCGCGAGGCATTCAATGCGGGCCTCATGTCGAAGTTTGCCGCCCTGCTGGCCATGAATTCTCTGAAACGCCTGCAAAAGCGCATCGATCCGCGCCGCCAGAACGGCGGGGTGTTTCTGGGGCTGAACGGCACCGTGGTAAAGTCGCACGGCTCTGCCGATGCGACGGGCGTGGCCGCGGCGATCCGGCTGGCGCATCAACTGGCGCAGTCAGGCTTTCAGGAGCGTCTTGCAGCACGGCTTGCAGAGGCCGCGCGCGCGGGGCAGGATGCAGCAACGGCTACGGCAAAGGACGGAACGACGGAATGACGATACGCGCCGCGGTCAGGGGTGTGGGACATTACCTGCCCGCCCGTGTGGTCCCGAATTCGGAATTCGCGGCAACGATCGACACCACCGACGAATGGATCCGGTCGCGTTCCGGAATCGAGCGGCGGCACTTTGCGGCCGAGGGTGAGTTGACTTCCGACCTTGCCACCCACGCCGCACGGGCCGCTCTGGCCGATGCAGGGATGGACGCGGCACAGCTTGACGCGATCATCGTGGCAACCTCGACGCCTGATCTGACCTTTCCATCGGTTGCCACCATGGTGCAGGCAAAACTGGGCATGCACCGCGGCTTTGCGTTTGACGTGCAGGCGGTCTGCGCGGGTTTTGTCTATGCGCTGGCGAATGCCAACGCTCTGATCGTGTCGGGTCAGGCCGAACGGGTGCTGGTGATCGGCGCGGAAACCTTCAGCCGCCTGATGGACTGGACGGATCGCACGACATCGGTGCTGTTCGGGGATGGCGCAGGGGCACTGGTGCTCGAGGCGGCACCGGGCACTGACACGCCCGCTGATCGCGGTATTCTGGCAAGCGATCTGAACAGCGACGGGCGGTATCAGGATTTGCTTTACGTCGACGGCGGCACGTCCACCGGGACAACAGGCCATCTGCGGATGCATGGCAAAGAAGTTTTCCGCCACGCGGTCGAAAAGCTGGCGGAAACGGCGCACCGGTCACTGGCCAAGGCCGGGGTCACCGCCGATGATGTCGATTGGATCGTGCCGCATCAGGCCAACCTGCGCATCATTACGGGCACGGCGCACAAGATGGGCGTGCCGATGGACCGCGTGGTCGTCACCGTGCAGGATCATGGCAATACCTCTGCCGCATCGATTCCCCTTGCGCTGTCGGTCGGCAAGGCCCGCGGGCAGATCAAACCCGGCGATCTGATCGTGACCGAGGCGATTGGCGGCGGCCTGGCCTGGGGTTCCGTGGTTCTGCGCTGGTAATCGCGCTGCAATCGGCAAATTCGGGTTTTGAAGATCACCCCCCAAGTCATTGTTATTGACTCGGAAAAACACCCGGCGCAAAGTTTGGTGAAAATCCGGGGGGGATTATGAGTGAAAACACACTGACGCGGATGGACCTGTCAGAGGCCGTATTCCGTGAAGTCGGCCTTAGCCGCAACGAATCTGCCCAACTGGTGGAAAGCGTTCTGCAGCACATGTCGGACGCATTGGCAGGAGGCGAGATGGTCAAAATCTCGTCCTTCGGCACATTTTCGGTGCGTGCCAAGACCGCACGTGTCGGGCGCAACCCAAAAACCGGGGATGAAGTGCCGATCAGCCCGCGCACCGTGCTGACCTTCCGGCCTTCGCATCTGATGAAGGACCGCGTCGCTGCCGGCAAGAAGCGCTAAGGGCGCCGCCGATGGAGAAATCCGCCGACGCCTTCCGCACCATCAGCGAAGTGGCCGAGCATCTGGATACGCCCGCGCATGTCCTGCGGTTCTGGGAAACCCGGTTTCCCCAGATCAAACCGGTCAAACGGGCGGGCGGGCGGCGGTACTATCGCCCCAGTGATGTGGCGCTGCTGGAAGGGATCAAGCGGCTGCTGCACAGCGAAGGGCTGACCATCCGGGGCGTGCAAAAGATTTTGCGCGAACACGGTGTTCACCATGTCGCCGGTCTGTCGGGTGATCCATCCGATGAGGAGGTCGCGCTGGAAGTGGCGCTGGCCGACATCGATACCGATCCGCCCGACACCATGGAACCCCCTGCCGCCGAAGAGGCGACGGTGACGGTGCTGCAGGATGCCATCGCCCGTATGCCCGCCCCGCCCTTTCCTGCCCCGGCGCAGGCAAGTCTGTGGGATGACGCGGCCGTGGTGGCCGTGACGGCCGCGGACGCGCCCCCGCCACGGCCGTCCGAATCGGTCGAGGTGCCCGTGGGCCCGACGCTCGCCGCACGGCTGCGTGCGCGATCGGGCACCACATCGGCCGAGCTTGCCACCCGGTTGCAGCCCCTGCATGGCCGCCTGGTCGCCTTGCGCAACCGCATGGCCGCCGCTGGCCACCCCGGCGGTTTATAGTCGCGCGTG
>JAYSSN010000445.1:0-2655 GCA_043720555.1 Rhodobacterales bacterium
AGCGCAGGGCTTCTGCTGCCGCAGTGAACCCGTCCCTCGCGGCGCTGGCGGCTGCCACAAAGGCAAGATTTTTCATCTCATTCGGATGCATTGGAGACCTCAGATTCGATGAAAATTCGACAATGTTGTGCCGCCAGAGTTAACAGAGAGTTAAGGGGGTCGAAGGGCGTACCAATCAACATTGGATTTGCTGCGTTTCCAGAGTGCTACCGTGCCAGTTGTGAGAGGTCGCCTACTTGGGCTTGTTCACAATTCTTGTCAGTGCACAACATGTGGCCCTATCGCCTCAATTTCATTTGCAATCTGAGATTGTGCAGCGTTGGCAAAATCTCTTTCTAGTGTTCCGAGTCTGACGGTTGCTACCGATTTCCGCGGATTTCATTGAGGGCATCCAGCGCGCGGCGTTCCCGGGTGAGGATGTCTTCGGCGGATTTGGTCCAGATGAAGGGTTTCGGGCGGGCGTTGTGCTGCAGCAGGTAGTCCTAGATTGAACCGCGCCGGGTTTGCCGGAGGCTGAATGACGTTAGTTACGCGGCCATGAGTTCAGTTTTGGTTTCAAGTTGATGAGTTTATTGGGCGAGAAGTGCCAAGGTTGAGTAAGACCGGCAATCCTTAGGATTTGGTGAAGTTTGAGCGTACCTCCGTCAAAACGCACTTGTCGTGCGCCCGTCTAGGTGTTTGATCCCGGGCTTTGATGGTGCATTGTTTTCCCCAGCATGGAGGGATGCGCTTTGGGCCAGGTTCTGCACGGGAGCGCCACCACGACACAGGCAGTCCGTCGGGCGATACAGCATAGTCAAGAGAGCCTAAGGGCGCAGGCCAAGCGCTACGGGGTAAACCAGAAGACTGTTGCGAAGTGGCGCAAGCGGGAGGGGGTGGCGGACCTGCCGACCGGCCCGAGAGAGCCGAAGTCGACGGTTCTGACTGTCGAGGACGAGGCGATCATCGTCGCCTTCCGCAGACACACGCTCTTGCCGCTGGACGATTGCCTTTATTCATTGCAAGCGACGATCCCGCATCTGAGCCGCTCGTCGCTGCACCGCTGCCTGCAGCGCCATGACATCTCGCGCCTGCCGGACGTCACGGGCGACATGGCCTCGAAAAAGAAGTTCAAGAGCTATCCGATCGGCTACTTCCACATCGACATCGCCGAGGTGCAGACCGCCGAAGTATGAGGAGGGTCAGAAAACAGTCCGGGGGGGCTGTTGAAGAAGTCGTTTCAGATTGATGCCGGGGTTGGTCTGTCGGGGTGATTTTTGACGATCAGACAGATTAGAGCGCGTTGCGTTCAATTGGTTTCATATCCAGCGGCTTTGAAGAAGTTGTAGCATTCTTCCTCCTTGAAGAGATCGCAGACCTGGCCGACGGCTTGCCAGAGCTGGTCGTAGGTCCGGGCGGCGGCTTTTCGGATCAGGGCTTTGAGTTTGGCGAATGCCATCTCGATGGGGTTGAGATCGGGGGAGTATGGGGGCAGGAACAGGAACCAGGCGCCGATGTCTTTCAGGATCGCGGCGGACCTGGGACTCTTGTGGGTGGCGAGGTTGTCGAGGATCACGACATCGCCCTTGTGCAGGGTCGGGGCCAGTTGGGTTTCGACATAGAGGTCGAAGAATTCGCGGTTTATCGGCCCGCCGATGACCCAGGGCGCGTCGAGCCGGTCATGGCGCAGGGCGGCGATGAAGGTCTGGGTCTGCCAATGGCCGAAGGGGGCGTGATCCACGAGCCGCGTCCCGCATGGCGACCATCCGGTGGTCTTGGCCATGTTGGTCTTGAGCGAGGTTTCATCGATAAACCCTATGCGCGTCAGCATGTTGCGCATGAAGGGCTGGCGGTGGTTGATCCAGACTTGGCGCGCCAGTGCGACATCAGGCCGCTTCTGCTCGACGGCGCGCAGGTCTTTTTTTGTGTGTCAGGCCAAGGCCGCGCAGGTGCCGCCAGACCGAGACGCGGTGGGCCTCGACCCCGTGTTGCTCACGCAGCTCGACCACCAGCTCGTCAAGGGTCAGGTCGCGCTTCTCGTTCATGCGGCCTTCGATCCAGTCCGCCACTCTGGCCAGCTTGCCGTGCCCACCGCCGTTGCCTTGGGGCTTGGCCTCAAGCGATCCGGTCCTCCGCTTCAAAAGCACCATGTCATTCACGAACTTGATCGAAACGCGGAACTGCGCCGCCGCTGACCGATGCGTGTGACCTTCTTCGACAAAAGCAACGACGCGCTGACGAAGTGCCATAGGAAGTGTCCTGCCCATACCTGACCCCAAAATCTGCCATAGACAGAGGGAATCACACTTCAACCGCTATGGGAATCCCGAATCGAAATGGCCGCAACCCGCTCTAGAGCGGCATCGGCGCATCACCGACTTCGCTTGTAGTGAGCTCGGCCGCCGGAATCTCCGAGGTTCTCTCAGCGATCCCGATGTGGTTCTTGCGCTCGCGGAAGCACTGGAAAAGGTCGAGAGTACAGGCGTGATGCAAGCGGAAAAGCCAGAATGTTTGTCTGTGGGGGCGCGTAACCTCTGGTGTCACCTTGGGGCTGTAGCTGCGCCTGATCTTCCAGCTCGAGCCGGACACGATCTGCTGCCACCAAAAGAACTTGGGACGCGTCCCTGTGGCCGTTTTTGGCTAGGAAAGTGGCCGCGTCCTGTAGCACATCGTTGA
>JAYSSN010000446.1:0-20051 GCA_043720555.1 Rhodobacterales bacterium
CGCCTCCGCCTGGCCATACCGGGCTTTACCATACCGCATTCCTGTTTCCCGACCGCGCATCCCTCGGCGCCGCAATCAAACGCGTTGTCGATGCAGGCATCCCGCTTGACGGGGCCGCCGATCACGGGGTCAGCGAGGCGGTCTATCTGACCGACCCCGATGGCAACGGGGTGGAGCTTTACCGCGACCGCGCCGAGGCCGACTGGCCGCGTGACGCAGACGGAAAGTTATCCATGTATAACAAACGCCTCGACGTGGCGGCGCTGATTACAGAGGCGGCCTAGCATGCATTGACGCGCGAGGCGCGGTTCACGATGCTCCGCCCCTTGCGGCCCTCGACCATCCAGAATCTGCCGCGGACCCGTGCCACGATCCGCGCGCGGGTCGCGACGCCGATCCCCGTGGTGCAGGCAATGTGGAATCCGACGTGGGGGATAATGCCGGGGTTGGCCGTATTCAACATCCGTTATGACATTCTGGCCAGGACACGGAAAGTGCCGGTGTGCCATCAGACCTGTGTTGCCGGCCTCATGAACATGGGGTGATCGTGCTACTTGTGCGGCAACGCTTCGTTGCGTGTTGATCTGATCCCCAAAAACCGCAACGATTGCAGCTTGCGCTTTCCGATACGTTTTCCGGGCCGGGCAAGGAAGGCCCGCCTGTGGCCGAGATGTTCCGGAAGGCGGGAAACAGTTATCCGTCCAAACGATGCAGCGCCCGTCTGGCGCATATAATTCGTCACGCCCGGACCAGGCATGGTACCTTGGAACACGGCAGCCGGATGGTCGGACTTCGACGGCGCTTTGACGGGTTGTCCAACGACGCAAACGGTTCCCAGCGCACGCTTCTTGTGCAAATGTGGTGGCAGACCGCCCAAGTCCGGCTGGACCGTCTTCCGGCGCCTCTGACCAACTGTGATACGCGCAGTTCTTCGCGGCGCACGCATGAAATGGGGGCTGATCATGACAGCAGACGACACCTCAGGGATCATGCCGGTTTTGTCCTGGGTGTCGGGCCTGAGTGGCACCGACCTGTTGGGTATGGTGGGAGTCGTGATCTATGTTTCCGCTTATTTCTGCCTGCAGACGGGTCTTTTGAAGGGTGATGGATATACCTTTCCCCTGCTCAATCTTGTTGCCTCTCTTTCCATTCTGATGAGCCTTTCGCGGGATTTTAATGCCTATTCCGCCACGGTAGAGATCGCCTGGAGTGTGATCAGCATCATCGGTCTGACACGGATCTATCTGGTCAATCGGCTGATCCGACTCAACGATGAAGAAAGCAAGGTCGCCAGTATCCTGATACATCGCCTGAAAAAGGACCGAGCCCGCAAATTCCTGAAGCTGGGACGTTTCGAAGATGCGCCAACTGGCACCGTGATTGCACAGGAGGGCAAGCCGGTTCAGCGTTTCACTGTTATTCTGGGCGGTCATTGCCGGATTGTCCGTGGCGGGGTCGAAGTTGCGTCGTTGGGTGTGGGGGCTCTGGTGGGCGAAATGACTTATGCAACCGGCGCACCGGCGACGGCAACGGTCTTGGTCGATGTGCCGTCACGGCTGTTCCACATCGACAGCGAAATCCTGCGCCAGTTTCTTGCACACAATCCGGATATTGGTCTGGAAATGGAGATGAACTCGGCATCAGACATGCGCGCGAAGCTGTCCGCAACAACCATAAAACTGTCAGAGCAATTGCCCGGCGCCGTCGTGAATGTGGATAAATAGCCGCGCCTGATGCTGCGAGGGGCACCCATTGCCGCATCAGGTTCCGCCAAAACCGACGCCGACCTGATTATCTTGCTCGTCCGTCCGCAAGTCATAACTTCAGCGGCTGACCTCGCGCAAAAGTGCGGTTGTCCGCGCAAGCCTGCGCGCAAGCTGGCTGGCCACTTCCCTGAGAATGTCATTTGCCAGCTCTGGCGCCACGGCAGACAGGCGGTCCAGTCCGGCGCGTCCAACGGACCGGATCGCACAGTTCTCATCGGCCACAATGGTCGCGGTGCGCGGAACGTCGGCCAGAAAGCCGATCTCGCCCACCAGGGCTCCCGCAAGGAAGCTGGCAACCCGGATCTCATCGCCCGCCGGCCCTACGACGCGGGCCGACAGCCGGCCACGTTCAAGAAGTATGATCCGGTCCGACGGGGTGCCCTGCTCAAATACAATGGTGCCGACAGGAATGACTTCGCGGGCGAACAGTGCCTCTCCCAGCACCGCAGCTGCGGTCTCGACCAGTCCGGCGAAAGAGCTTTTTTGCCCGGGGCCGGTGGGTTCGGTTTGGCATAACCGCATATCCTCAACGACTGTCAGCGCATCATCCAGGGTCTGAAGTCGTTCGACCCGGTCCAGCAGACCCGACGGGCCAACCGTCCGCATCAGCGCCAGTGCAATGCCGGTAAAGATCAGCCTAACCGCCTCGGTTCGGCAAAGCTGTTCGAGTTTGCCAAAATTATAGACAGCCGACACATCAAGACCCTGGACGCTGCGGAAATCGACAATCAACGCAAGACGATCGCCCGACTTGCCGGCGATCTGTCCTGCGATCTGATCGAACAGGGCGTGCGCGGTGCCGAAAAAGAGATAGCCCTGCAATTCATAGACCAAGGTCTTGTCGCCCTGCGTGGTCAAAACGCGGGTCGCCGCATCGGACCGTTCGGTGGTTGACAGGCGCAACGCCCCGGTCAGGCGCGCGCGTACTACATCAAGGCGGGCATAATTCAGCAAGAACATCACAGAGGACGCAAGGATGCCGGTTCCCACGGCTTCCAGAAAGCCAATGCTCGCGGCCACCGCGACGATCCCCAGCAGCACGGCAAAATCCTGCATCGGCATACGGCGGCGTTCCACCCAAAGCCATTCGTATAAAAAATCCAACCCGAGATAGATCAGAACCGCTGCAAACACCCCCAGTGGCATCTGCGCCACCAGATCAGTCCCCGCGATCAGCACAATACCGCAAGCAAGTGCAACACTCAGACCAATCCAGCGCGACCCGACACCGGCAAGCTGCCGCCCCAAAAGGGATTCGGTCAGAACATGGTAGCCAACAAGTCCACCGCCGCCCGCGACCAACAAGTTGGCCGCCCCCATGACCCGTAATTCCCGGTCCAGATCAACGGGAACTCCCGACCCGATCTCGATCCCTGACGCATTCAGGATGACACCCACCAGCGCCAACCCGACCAGCGTCAGCAGAGCGGGCGTTTCCGTCAGGATCTCGCCATAGTCGGCCTGCGTGATCACATCCAGGCTGATCGTCGGCCATTGTCCGGCCCCCTCATCAAACGGCCCCAGCAACAGTCCCATGCGCCCGGCGGTCGCCAGATCAATCCCGCCAATCTGTAACCCCACATAAAATACCGCAAAGCTTGCAGCCAGAACGACCGGCACACCGATACCGCTGCCGCCGCGACGGGCAACCCACAACAGGATCAATGCCAAAAGCAGGACAGGCCCGTACCGCCAGACCGCCCCGACGGACAGCAATCCACCGACATCCGGGCCGGAGGCCATATCCAGTCCGACAACAAGAATAAGATAGCCCGTCGCGGCCAGAAAACCGCCGAGCACCGGAAAGGGAACAAAGCGGCCCAACGAGCCAAGCCGCAGCGCGCCCAGCACAAGAAATGCCACCCCGACCAGGGCCGCAGCAATCACCAGCAACATGATAATGGTGGCCAGCAACGTGTCGGGACTGGCCGTCCCAAGCCGCGCAGCGATTGCACCGGCGCTGAGTGACAAAATGACAGCTGTAACATCCTGCGGCTGACTTACCGTACCGGGATACGTCGACCCAAGCGCACCAGCGAGCCCCAACATCACCCCTCCGAACAGGCCCATCCCGATGCCTTGGCTGAGGTAGGGCGCGAGCGGGCCGGAAAAGACGATGACGGAAAACGAAATTGTTCCGACGACAGAAAGCGGCGCCATGATCAGCGTCGCCATCGCAAGGCGCAAAGCGCCCGATGATCCGTGTTCGTCACCTGTTGACGCCGTGGGTGTCATCGCCCTCTTTCCGAACAATTCATGGGGGCGCCATTCCGACAGCCCCCCGACATGTGGCTTTTAGGTCAGCGGGGCTGCGGGCGCTTTTTTTCGCGTCTAGGCGCACCGGCGCCCGTCAGGATGCTGCGGTTCTGGACAAGCGGTCCCGCACCAGATCGCCCCAATACGGTTGCGTTTCGACAATGGGTTGACCGCTCTGGATATGCGCCAGGATCTTGCCCGCGACATCAATCCCCTGCGTCCAGCATTCCTCGTGCAGGCCGGACCCATGCGTCCAGCCACCCGCAAAATAAACGTTGTTCTGACCCTGGAACGGGATAATCGCCGCCTGTGCGCGCATGCAGGCAAAGTCAAAGACGTTGTGGTGCAGATAGGCCACCGCCAGATTCCCGGCGGCATCTTTCAACACCATATCTTCACGGATCGGCAGATGCGGATTCACCGAGACAAAGAACTGCGGCAGGCCGAATTTGTCATAGTCGGGATTGGCGGCGTCATTCTGGTGACGGTTGGCCACATAGTTGATGACATAGGGGTGCATCGCCACCGACCCCGGTTCGTGGATCACAATGTTATAAGTGCACCACGCATTATAGTCGACCGGTAGTAGGCGACTGTCGACATGGGCCACGCTGACGGCAGGTTCATAGCTGATCTGCGCCAGTATGTTGGCTACTGGCGGGGGAAAATCATGCATCAGCCGCAGTGCATCGTCGGCATGGGTGGCAAGGACGACAATGTCGACATCCGTTGATTTAGCGCCGTTGGCATCCTTGACCGTCCAGCCCGTCCCCTTGCGTGAGATACTCGCCTGAAAATGTGTGACCATGCTGACGCCCAGCTGACTTTTCATGTAGGCCGTCAGCGCCGTGATCCAATGGCTCGATCCGTTTACGAAATAGTTTCGCTGCGCCGTTGCGCCGCCGGCACCTTCCTGAATCTGATAGTAATGCATCACCGCATAGAATGGCATCTTGCGCGGGCCCAGCTCGGAAGACGTGAAGTACATCCCGTTGACCCGCGGGTAGATAACCCAAGGGCCAAGTCGGTCGTCCCAGCCGTGGACGACCGATTTTTCGTCGATGTATTTCTCGAGTGTGTAATCGTGATACTTCGGGTCGTTCAGATCCTTGGAAGCGATCGACATGAAGCTGTCCACGGTCTTTTTCAACACCGGGTCAATGCCGGTTCCCCACCAGGGTTTGGTGTTGTCGGTAAAAAACAGCGAACCGTCACCCGTGTAGTAACTTGTTGAATCTTCCAGTGGTTTATAATCCACCCCGAATTTGAAGTTGATCTGATTCATGACTTTGACGATTTCAGTATAGGCAGTCGCGTTGAAATCATTCACGCCCAGATCGGCCCAACGCACCAGCGGCCCATCGGGGCCGTCGCCGAAGGTAAAATTCATCGTGTCGGCATTGCCACCAAAGCGGGGCTGCGCCTCGATGACAATAAGGTCCGGCGGGGGGAGGCCGCCTTTCTTGGCCTGCATCTTCAATTCATAAGCTACGGCAAGCCCGCCGATGCCGCCGCCGATAATCGCGATTTTCATGTTTCACCCCCCATATATGGATCGCCGTATTGTCAGACGGTCGCGTGCCCCACCCCTGTTGAAATCGTCGCAAGCGCGCGGTCTATGCCCGGAATGGCTGTCTGCAATTCCGCCGCCAACGCCTGCGAGCGCAGGGCGCGCAGCTGCTCGCCCACATCGCGTCCGTCACAGGCATCGGCCATGGCACGCGCGCGGGCAATGAAAAATTCAGACCAGGGCGTTGGTTCTTCGGCGGTGTAGGCCGCCAGCAAATCGGCATGGCGCCGCACCTCGTGCCAGTTACCGGCGTTGGCATTGGCCTCCATCGCATGGCGGTAAAACCGGAAATAGTTGTGCCCGACCGAGCCAGCCCCCAACCGCGTCTCGCCTTCGGCCAGAACTTCGGCGCGACGATCGGGGTCGGGGGTGGTCAAGGCGACAGTTGACAACAACCAGGGCCCTATGAACGACATGGCATCAAGGTCACGCAACTGCGCGAGCGCCTCTTCGGCGATCTCGGCGGCCTCGGTCGCACGGCCCTCCACCAACCGGATCTGCGCCACGGTTTCCTTCAGGAACGGCTCGAACCGTTTCGCGCCCAACTGCCCGGCCAGCGCCAGCCCCCGATCAACCTGCCACTGCGCCGCCACCGGGTCGGCCATCGCAACCAGTATCCAGCCCGCCGTGAGCCGTGATACGATTTCGGCTCGTGATTGCCCCACCCTCTGCGCCAATCGAGCCGACGCCAATGCCTCGGCCAGCGCCCGTTCGGTGTCATTCATATAGATTTTCACCGTCGCCAGCATGAAACGGTTGGCGGCCTCGACCGCGCCGAGGTGATGTTCCTCGCACAGTGCAAGACACTGCTGGATCACGGTATGGGCGGTGAACATCCGGCCGCGGGCGTAATGAGCATCGCCCAGCCCGCTCAGCGCCAGCGCGCGACGCTCGGCGTTGCCCGCCCGCCCGGCATAGTCCAGCGACAGCGCGTGCTCGCGCAGGCACCCGTCAAGCTGGCCACGCGGGAAATGCAGGCAGCCCCGGAAATAGTGAATCTCGCTCAGCTCCGGGACAAGGTCGGCGGCGACTGCGATGGCCTCGGTCTCGTCCAGCATCGCCAAGGCATCGTCGATCCGGTCTACGATCCGCATGGCAGCGATGATCCCGATGCGGGCGCGGCATTGGTCAACAGGCAACACGGCAATCGCACGGGCTGCCTCGAAGGCGGCGATGGCTTCCGCTGCCCGCCCCAGATCGCGCAGCATGTCGCCTTTCAGTCGCAAAAGATCGCCGCGTACGGCATCATGCGTGGCCAACGCCATACCGCGTTCCGCCAACCCCAGCGCTGCATCCTTGCGATGGCCGGCCTGCGCTTCCTGTGCTGCGGCCAGAAAGGCCGCTGCGGCGCCTTCATGTTGTCCGGCGGCCAGATGCTCGGCGTGGCGCAACGCGTCTGTCGGACGAAACCACTCAGCCGCCCGCAGGTGCTTTGAGCGCAGGTCATCGCGCAGCATGGTGCGCAAGACGGCATCGCGGATCAGGGCATGGGCAAACAAATAGCCCTGATTGTGCGCCCGTATCAGCGATGCATTTACAAGCGGGCGTTCGTCATAGACGTCGATCACCGCAACCATCATCACCTCGGCCATCGAAAACCGCTGGCCCAGAATCGCCGCTGCTTCCAGCACCCTGCGATCCTTTGGCGACAACCGGTCAAGCCGCGCCTGAATAATGCTCTGGATCGGGCCAGGCACCGCATCGCCGCCAAGCTCAGTCGCATGGCGCAGCAGTTGATCCAGAAAAAGGGGGTTTCCCTCGGCACGCGCAACGCAGTCGCGGATCACCGCACCGGATGTCCGGTGCGTGGCGCGCGCAAGGCGATAGGCATCTTCGGGCGATAACGGGGCAAGGTCGATGCGGGTCAACGTCACACCGCGCGCCTGCGTCCGCCAGGCATCATCAAGCGGATAGCCTTCGGGGCGCGCACTCATCACCAACAGGACAGGCGCCTCGGTCGTTACTGCCGCGACCTCGGCAAGATCATTCAGCGTGGCACGGTCCGCCCAGTGAATATCCTCGACAATCAACAACAACGGCTGGTCCGTTGCCGCTGCGCGCAGCACCTGCCCCAGCATGGCACGCAGCCCTTCCTGTCGCGCCGCATCGCTCATCGCACCGTGGACCAGCCGCGCCTCATGCTCAAGCGGTGCGCCAAGCACCAGCGTCAGGAACATCGCCGACATCGCATCAAGCGTGCCAAGGTTCTTTTGCTGTTGGACGACCGCCCGTACCGCTGACGCTTCGGCCCGTTCGCTCAGGCCAAAGAGGTTCCCCAACAAAAGCCGCAACGGGTTTTGTGCTTCACTCAGGCCGAAATCCAGCACCAGCGCCTTGTGGACCCGAAACTGCAAATCCGCGGCCATGCGGGCATAATCTTCGATCAGCCGCGACTTGCCCAGCCCCGCCTCGGCGACCAACGCGATGGCGCCACCGCGCCCAGAGCCCTGACTGTCTGCCATGATCCGGGTAAAACGCGCCACCTCATTGGCCCGGCCGATCATGGGTTGATCGGCGCCATGGTGCCGAAAGCCGCGCAACCGGTAAACCGGGATCGGATGCTCAAAGCCCTTCACGGTCAGGCTGTCATGCGCCTCGCAGTCGATCCGGTCACTCAAGGCCTGATAGATCAACTGGGTGATCAGCGTCTCGGTGCCCTTTGCCTGATCGGCCAGGCGCGACGCCAGGTTGACAGAGTCACCCGTCAGGGTAAACTCGTTTGCCTTCAGCGCTCCCATTCCCGCCGACGAGAATATCACATTGCCCGCCGCGACACCGATATGAACACTCAGGTCGCGACCGAACTGCAATGAAATTTCCGTCATTGCACGATGCATCTCCAACGCCGCCCGAAGCGCTCGTTCCGCATCATTTTCATACGAAATGGGTGCGCCGAAGACCGCCATCACGCAGTCGCCGATATGCCGGTCTACGGTGCCGCCCAAGTGCCGGATGATGGCATCAAACCGATCATAGAATTCGGTCAGCAGCCTGTGCATATCTTCGGTGCCAAACTCTTGGGAAAGTCTGGTATAGCCGCTCAGATCGGCAAAAAGAGTGGTGACTTCGCGTCGTTTCGCGCTTGCGGTCGCATGGTCGCTGACCGGAGCGACAGTCGCCGCGATCGCTGCCAATATCTGTTTGCGATGCCCGAGAGACGACACCCCGATTTCGCGCAGATCATCCGAGGTAAGGTCCGCCAACATCGAAGCGTCAATATGATTGTCAATGAACAGCGTTTCGTATTGCGCAAACCCCAAGTCCGAGAGAATCTGTTTTAAACCCAGCATTTAAAGGTCCAATCCATGCCTACGTCCCCTCGCAATCGAAACGGGGTGACACGACGAGCCTTCAGCCCTTTCACGAAAGTATGATAACCAGAACTGTCCACAGCAGATGATTGTCAATTTGGGACATCTGGTCAATGCCTCGTTTTTAACCCGGTCGATGAAATTCCCGGGCCGTACTTTGCCAATGCCCGGAAAACCTTGTGCTTTTGTCCGCCAGAATCGCTGGCCTGTCACCGCCCGGATCAGTGCACGGGCCATCATCCATGCCAGATGGCACCGCGCCGCGACCGGCGTCGATGATCGGTCTGGCCATCGGTGCAGAGGCGCCGGGCCGCCCGCACTCTGCCATGTCTGCGCGCGAGAAGGGTCATGGCTTGCACGACAAGGGCAAGCAACACATCCAATCAGTTGTTCGATTTAATGGTGGACCCAGAGCGATTCGAACGCCCGACCCTCAGATTCGTAGTCTGATGCTCTATCCAGCTGAGCTATGGATCCACTGCGGCGTGGAGTTAGCCCCGTGCGCGCGGCTTTGCAAGGGCAAAACGTGTCACGCCTGATCAAGCGTCACGATCTGTTTGGGCAGACGGATGACGAATTCGGTGCCATCGGCATCGCTGCGCGCAAGCTCGAGCGTGCCGCCGTGCCCGCGGACGAGTTCGGCTGAAATCACAAGGCCAAGACCGGTGCCCCCCTTGCGCACGCCGCCCTGAAACGCGGTGAACAGATGGTCGCGCGCGCGGGGTGGCAACCCCGGCCCGGTGTCGCCCACCCGGATCAGCCAATCGGTTTCATCCTCGGTCGCCGATACCTCGACCGTGCCCGGCTTTCCTGTGGCCTCAATGGCCTGACGCGCATTGCGCACAAGGTTGGACAGGATGCGATACAGCTGTTCAGGATCCGCACGCAGCATAAAGCCGGGCGTGACGTCAATCAGGCTGGTCACAAGGCCGCCCGGCTCCATGCCTTCGCCTTCGACCACGTCCTCGACCAGCCGCAGCAGGGCGACGCGTTGCAGCACGGGTGCGCCCTCTTCGGCCTTGCCAAAGGCAAGCGTGCTTTCGCACAGCGACACCGCACGGCTGATCGAACTGACCAGCTTGGGCGCGGATTTGGCCACGGTCGGGTCGGTGCTGCGTTCGATGCGGTCGGCAAACAGCTGGGCCGTTGTCAGGATGTTGCGCAGATCGTGGCTTATCTTGGCTACTGCGCCTCCCAGCTGCGCCAGCCGTTCCTTCTGCTTCAGTGCCCCGGTCATCTGGGTTTGCAACGAATGCAGCGCATCCTCGGCGGTGCGCAGTTCAACCACGCTGGCGCTGGGGGTAATCAGGCGGCGGGCATCTTCGGGGGCTTGGGCATACGCCTCGATCTGGCGGACCACGCGGCGGATCGGGAACACCAGCAGGTGGCGCACGGCAAAAAACAAAAGGAACGCCGTGACCACAGAAATCAGTGCCGACAGCAGCAGTATGCGCAGGCCATAGTCGATCATGGACGTCCGCAAGCGTTGTGTTTCCATCGTGATCTCGATCAGCAACCCGGCCTCGCGCACCGGGTTTCCGATAATCCGGATCACGCGGTTTCCGGGGGTGAACAGCATCTTGAACGCGCCCCGGATCAGAGACCAGGGCATTGTCACGCGCAGGTCGATCGTCTCGTCTACCGCACCCGGAATCGGGGATGACAGCACCAGCTGGCGCACCTCATCGCGGCGCAGGACGACGTTGAACACCTCGGCATTCGCCAGCAGTTCTTTTTCCAGTTCCGGCATGATTGCGTCGTCATCGGACGCCAGCACCGACAGCGCGGCAATCTGGGCCTTTTCCAGCCGCAGTTGCAGATAATCCACCTGATAGCGGGCAATGGACGGCACGAAGATCAAAACTTCCGCCAGCATGACAAACGCCACGGTCAGCAAAAGGAACCGCCCGGACAGCGTGTTCAGAAACTGCCCTGACCCTGCCTTCACATCCACCTCGTTTTCTGCCTGCACAACCATGGTGACCGAGTTTCGGGATGGGATCAAGGAAAGGCGGCAACCGTCATCCCGCCGCCTGGCCCCCGCACCGCGCCGACATGTTACGCCTTGCCATCACGGCAGCCAGCGCTGCACCATCCCCACGATCCATTTCACACGCGGGCTGTCGAACAGGTTCGGCGTAAAGTATGCGCCTGCCGCGCGTTTGCTGATTTCCCCCAATGTCGGATAGGGGGCCACCATGCCTGCGATCTTGCTCATCTTGATGCGGCCCGCGATGGCCAGCGCCCACAGGCCAATCAACTCGCCAGCCTGCGGCCCTGCGATTGACGCGCCCACGGGGCGGCCTTTGACGACCATCACCTTCAGCAGCCCCTCGACCTCGCCTTGTGTCTGGGCGCGGTCGTTATGCCTGAACTCCTGGCGCACCACGGTCAGGGTGGCACCATGCGCCTTGCGCGCCTCGGCCTCTGTCAGCCCCACCTGCGCCAGTTCCGGGTCGGTATAGGTGACCCAAGGGATGTGGTGGGTGGTGGCCTTCGCCGGCAGGCCGAACAGGAGTTGGCGGATGATGATCCCCGCATGATAGCCCGCGACATGGGTGAACTGCAGCCCCCCCGCCGCGTCACCCACGGCAAACACGCGGGCGTTGGTGGCGGACCGCAGGTTGGGACCCACCGTCACGCCTTTGCGCGTATAGGCAATGCCCCCGGCATCCAGGTTCAGCGTATCCACGGTCACTGCGCGGCCCACGGCCATCAGGATATGGCTGCCGCTGATCGTCGTGCCATCGCCGAGGGTGACAACCACAGCCCCGTCGCTGCCCGACAGACGGGCGACAGCGGTACCTTCCAAAATCGCCACCCCTTCGGCGCGCAAACGGGCCAGCACGATTGCGGCGGTGTCCGGATCATCGCGGCCAAGCGCCTTTGCCGCTTCGATGACCGTAACCTTGCAGCCCAGCCGACAGTGGGCCTGTGCCATTTCCATCCCGATGGGCCCGCCGCCGATGATGATCAGATGATCGGGCCGCGTGCGCAGCGCAAAGATGGTTTCGTTCGTGTAACAGGGTGTCGCCTCCACCCCCGGAACAGGGGGCACCAGCGGGCGCGATCCCGTGGCGATCACAAAGCGGCGGGCATTGACTTCGGTATCCCCCGCAAGCACCGTGTTGGCCGACGTGAACTGACCCCATGCGCGGATCACCTTGACCCCCAGCTTCTCAAAACGGTCCTGGCTGTCCACGGGTGCGATGGTTTCGATCACGCGGGCGACATGATCCTTCACGGCTGCAAAATCGATCTGCGGCACGACGGGCGTAATGCCAAAGGGGGCACCCGTGGTCATCGCATGGGCGTGTCTGGCAGCAGCGATCAGCGCCTTTGATGGCACGCACCCTGCATTCAGGCAGTCCCCCCCCATCGCAGCGCCTTCGATCAGGACAACCTTGGCCCCCATCTGCACGGCCCCGGCGGCGATGGACAAGCCGCCCGATCCCGCGCCGATGATGCAGATGTCGGTGGTGATACGGTTCATGGCGCACGCCTTTTCAGGACCACTGGCAGCGCAGACAGCGCAATCAGACCGATGATCGGCCCGATGATCTGCGGCGCCCAGAGGATCGACAGGTCGGGCGCACCGCCCCGCGCGAACACGTCGCCAAGACCGGATCCGACAGACGTAAACACCAGCGCGCCGGGAATAATCCCGATGAATGTGGAAATGGCAAAGCGTGCCAGCCGTGTGCCGGTGAACGCGGGAATCAGATTTGCCAGAAAGAACGGCACGACAGGGACCAGACGCATGATGAACAGCATGGACCATTCGTTGTCCCGCAAGGCCGCCTGCAGGCGCGCGGCGGCACCGCCCCCCTCGGCCATGCGTTGCGACAGGCGGGCACCGAACCCGCTGCGGGCGGCAAGAAAAATGCCGCACGCACCAATGGTCGCGGCAATCACGTTGTAAGCGACGCCGGGAAAGAGCCCGAACAGAAAGCCGCCCGCCAGGGTCAGCACAATCGCGCCCGGCAGGCTGAACGCCACGAACAGCGCATATCCTGTGATGAACGCCACCGTTGCCAGCAGATAGTTCGCATCACGGTACGCCATCAGCTTTTCGCGGTTTTCGGCCAGGGCGTCAAAAGTGATGTAGTCGCGCAGGGTGAAAAACCCCACGACCGCCACGACGGCGATCACAAGGATCGGCAGTTTGGCTGCAAGGCTGGGAGGGGGAGCATCGGTTTGCATCATTGTCCTTGGGCTTTGCGCCAAGATGACCGGCGAAGGGGCTGCGGAACAGCCCCTTCACGCAGGCTTGACGCGTTGAAACCTCAGGCGGTCTTTTCGCCTCGGTCGGCAAGGGCCCGTAGCATCAGGATGGCAACCCCATCGCCCCAACGCGTTGTTCGGATGATGGGCGCAGATGGGATGCGCCGCGCAAAAAAAACTGATGTGATCTGCGACATGCGATCAAAAGCCGCGGTGCAGAACGCCCTGATGTACACCCTGCCGTCAGAAAACCGCCCACACGGCGCAGATTTCCGCCTTCGGTGAATTGACTTGGCCGGGATGCATCCGTAAAGGACAGCCTTCGATTGAAGCCGTGCTCGAATCCATCCGGGTTTGCGCGGTATGCCTGATGGAGAAGCCGCGATGAAGCGTACATTTCAACCGTCGAACCTGGTTCGCGCCCGCCGTCACGGCTTTCGCGCCCGCATGGCGACCAAAGGTGGCCGCCTTGTGCTGGCCGCCCGTCGCGCCAAGGGCCGTAAAAAGCTGTCGGCCTGATTGATCTGCGGCCTCTCGGGGCCAGAACAGGATCACGACCATGACGCCGCCGGAGGCAAAGGTGACAGACGGCAATGCCGGGCTCACCGAACCGCTCCCGGCGGTTTTCGTTTGTGCGCTGGAAACGCTGCGCAACCGCCCCGATTTTCTGCGTGCGGCGTCGGCCAGACGGCAGGGCACGGGCGGGTTTCTGGTGCAGGCGCGCCAACGGGGCGATGACAGCCCGCTCGTGCGTGTGGGCTATACCGCATCCAAAAAGATCGGCAACGCCGTGCTGCGCAATCGCGCCAAACGGCGGCTGCGTGAAGTGGTCCGCACCGTGCTGCCAGCGGCGGCAGTGCCCGGCTGGGACTATGTTCTGGTGGCGAAACCGGGGGTGACGGTGGTGCGCGACTTCGCCCTGCTGCTGGAGGATCTGCGCGCCGCCCTGCGCCAGATCCACAAAGACCGGCCATGACACCGCTGGCGCAAATCGTGGCGCTGCCCGTCCGCGCCTACCGCCTGATCCTCAGCCCCTGGGTCGGCAACGGCTGCCGCTTTCAGCCCACATGTTCGGCCTATGCGATGGAAGCGCTGGCGCGCCATGGCGGCATCAAGGGCAGCTATCTTTCCGCCCATCGCATCTGCCGGTGTCACCCGTGGGGCGGCAGCGGTTATGACCCCGTGCCGGGAACCGACACGGGGCACGATCAGGCGCAGTAACGTGCGTTCTTTCTGCACAAATATTCAATACCCAACCCTTCACGGGCACAGCATCGGGAAATATGCCGGGCCACTTGATCTATTCAAACAAATCCTGACATCGCCAACCATCATGCCAGACCTGCCTTGACCGTTACTGTAAACTCGCGACGACGATACCCTGAACCCGGCCAAAAGCGCGACAATCGCCGTCACACGGGGCCTTCTGGTGACAGGCGCCACGCGGCGATGCAGCCGTTCTCAGCCTTGCAGGAACAACTGCCCGTCGTGCAGGCGCCGGGTGGGGATCACATGGCGGTCAAGGTCGCCCATCACGGTCAGATAAACATCTTTCAGAAAGACCGGATCGTAAAAATACCAGGCATGATCGGCGTTGGCGATTCCGGCAAAATCGGCGCGATGCTGGTCATAGTAGTCGCCCACATTCACGTTGACCGCCTTGGCCGGCGCGGTGGCGGGTAAGCCGATGCGCCCGACACGCGGCGACACGCCCACGCGCTTGGCCCCCGAAATCGACAGAACCGAATCGTACGGGTTGGAGTAGTTCGTCATCCGCACGCAATGACGATAAAGCGACGAACTGGTCGCGTTAAAGCCCATTGATTCTGACGACACATCCGCCGAACAGAACATCACCTGGCTGACCGTCCAACTGGTGGCCGCGACAGCGGGGCGGTCATCGGCATCGTCAAACGCCTCGCGCACCACAAAGGCCCCCATGGAATGCGCCAGAAGATGCACCGAGATATCGCAATCCTGCTGCACATACCGCGAAAACGGCGCAATCCCGTCGCTGACCAGCCGGATCGCCGTCAGCTTTGCGTCGGTCCGGTCCTCCAGGTAATTCAGCGCGGATGACGCACAGGGCCAGTCGAAACTGACCACAACACCGGCAAAACCCACTGCCTCCAGCCCCTTGCGGATACTGCGGTGGCGTTCCAGCACCGTAGCCGGATCATTGTTGAAGCCGTGGATGTAGATCACCACATCACCCACAGGCTTGCCCGCTGCATTCTTGCCCGTTTCGCCTTCGGCAATCACGCGGTCAAACCAATCGCGCCGGCTGATGGCATGGCCGGGCGAGGGGTTTTTCACATTGGCGGGGATTTCCAGATACTTGGTCGGGCCGGGGTTTGACCCGAACTTGCCCGCTTGCAGTCCCCGGGCGGAAAACATGTAGTCCATAATATGCCTCGCTGAAAAAATGAATGCGAAAGGCTAACATGCCTTTGATGATCGCCAAAGTCTTTGCATCCGCGGCCCTGGTCGGGCATCTGATGCGCAGTTTGCGAGGGGCCCATGCTTGACGATCCCGATGACATCCACCCGCTGTTTCAAGGCGCGCCCGCCACGGATGCGTTCCGCAAACTGCGCAAACGCATTGTGCGCGATGTGCGGAGCGCGATTGAAACTTACGGCATGGTGCAACGCGGGGCGCGCTGGCTGATCTGCCTGTCGGGCGGCAAGGACAGCTACACCTTGCTGGCGGTCCTGCATGAACTGAAATGGCGGGGGCTGCTGCCGGTCGATCTGCTCGCCTGCAATCTCGATCAGGGCCAGCCAGGCTTTCCCGCGTCCGTGCTGCCCGATTTCCTGACCAGAATGGGTGTGCCGCACCGGATCGAATATCGTGATACCTATTCCATCGTGGTCGATAAAGTACCCCAAGGCCGCACCTATTGCAGCCTCTGCTCGCGCTTGCGGCGCGGCAACCTCTACCGCATTGCGCGCGAAGAGGGGTGTTCCGCCGTGGTGCTGGGCCATCACCGCGACGATATTCTTGAGACGTTCTTCATGAACCTGTTCCATGGCGGCAAGCTGGCCACAATGCCGCCAAAACTGGTGAATGAGGATGGCGATCTGTTCCTGTACCGCCCGCTTGCCTTTGTGGCCGAGGCCGATTGCGCGGCGTTTGCACAGGCCTTGGCCTATCCAGTCATCCCGTGCGATCTCTGCGGCAGTCAGGATGGCCTGCAGCGCGCCCAGATCAAACAGTTGCTGGACGGGTGGGAGACCCGCAACCCCGGCCGCCGTCAGGTGATGTTCCGCGCCCTGATGAACGCCAAAGCCTCGCATTTGCCTGATCCGAACCTGTTTGACTTCATGGCCCTGGCAACAGGTGCGTACAAAATTAGTGAAAATCCTTTGCAACTTGGCGGTGCGGATTAACACACCGATCAGGTTTTGTTCCCTAGCATGCCGGAACCGCGGGGTCTGCTGCCCGCCTTTGCAAGGGATACCCGTGATGCTGCGCACCCTTTCCCGCTGGCCGCTCGTGCAAACCCTGTGGGCCGGGCGCCATGCGATGCGACGGCCCGAAATCATGGCGTTTCTGCCTGCGCTGACGCTGGCTGCGTTCTGGTTCGGGGGCGAAGATATCCTGATTGTGACGGCCCTGGGTCTGCCGATGCTGTTTGCCCTGTTCGGCGCGTTCCGGTTTGACCGCGCGATGCCCGCGTTTCCCGATGGGCTGGGCGGTCTGTCCAGCCCGGTGCAACTGGAACGTCATCTTGCCGCGATTCTGCAGACCAGCGGCTTGTCGGGCGAAACGACCGGGGTGCTGGTTGTCGCATTGGACGAACCTGATGACCTCGCCACCCGCTTTGGCCCGACGGCGGTGGCGGATGTGCACGAGCGCATCGCCGACCGTCTGGCAAGCGCGCTGCGGGGGCCGGACATGATCGCCCGGCTGCGCGACGGTTGTTTTGCCATCCTGCTGACGCCGATGCGCAGACTTGATCTTGAGGCGATGGTGCAGGTCTCGGCGCGCCTGCAGGCCTCGGTCGCCCCCCCCATCAGCATTGATGCGACGCGCATCCATGTGACCGCGTCGATCGGCTTTTGCCTCGCATCACGCGCGCCGCAGCAGACGGCGCGCTCGCTGCTGGACGCGGGCAGCGCAGCGGTTTTTGATGCGTTGCGCTGCGGGCCGGGGGCGATCCGCGCCTACTCACCCGAAATTGCGGCGCGCCAGCAGCAAACCGAAGACCTGCGCGGCGGCCTCGAGGCGGCCTTTGACCAGGGCCAGATCCGCCCCTATTTCCAGCCACAGATTTCTACCGATACCGGCGCCCTGACGGGGTTGGAGGCGCTGGCCCGCTGGGTACATCCCGAACGCGGCGTCATCCCGCCTGCCGAATTCCTGCCCGCCGTGATGGAGGCGGGTCTGTCATCGCGGCTCTGCGATACGATGCTGGCGGGCGCCTTGTCTGCCCTGCGCAAATGGGATCAGGCGGGCATCCGCATTCAGCGCGTCGGGGTCAACTTCTCGGCCGCCGAACTGCGCGATCCACGTCTGGTGGAGCGCATCAAATGGGAGCTGGACCGGTTCGATCTACGCCCCGATCGGCTGTGCGTCGAAATTCTGGAGACCGTGGTGGCGGATTCGGCCACCGATATCATCGTGCGCAACCTGTCCGCGCTGGCGCGCCTGGGCTGTCAGCTTGATCTGGACGACTTTGGCACCGGGCAGGCGTCGATCGGCAGCATCCGGCGTTTTGGCGTGGGGCGGCTGAAGATCGACCGCAGCTTCATCACCCATGTGAATGAAGACCGCGAACAGCAACGCACCGTGGCGGCGATCCTGTCGCTGGCAGAACAGTTGGGCCTCGATACCCTCGCCGAAGGCGTGGAAACGCAGGAAGAACACAACATGCTGGCGCAACTCGGCTGCAAACATGTGCAGGGCTATGTGATCGCGCGGCCAATGCCGTTCGACGATGTGGTGGGCTGGATCACCCAATACCGCACGTCGCAACGCCCGATGCCCCGGATTGGAACGCGCGCGCTGTGAAAGTGCGGAACCGCAGGCCGACAAGCCGCCGATGAAGGCGTTGCTTCCCGCGTGTTTTCAGCAATACCGCTTGACCTTTCCGCCCCCCTTCTGTTGAACCGCCCCTGAGTCTGAAAACAGAACGGCGGTAGTTCCAGATGGACGATCAGAACAAGAACCTTGTCCTTGCAACCGTGCTCAGCATGGTTGTCGTCATCATCTGGATGGTGTTTTTTCCGCCACCCGAAGCGGTGGTTGATCCGAATGCGCCAGCCGCGGTGGCCCAGGTGGCCGATCCCGCGAATGAGGTCGTGACCGAAGACGCCGCCGCCGCCGAAACCGTGTCGACTGCCGCACGGGTGGCGATTGATACGCCGCGCCTGTCAGGCACGATTTCGATGCTCGGCGGCCGGATCGACGATCTGCGCCTGACAACCTACAAGGAAACCCGGGAACCCGGCGGCGAAACCGTGCGGCTGCTGGCCCCGATCGGGCAGGAAAATGCCTACTACGCCGTGTTTGACTGGCTGCCGGGTGCGGGTCTGGAACGCGCTGACGTGCCGTCCGCCAGCACCGTCTGGCAGGCAATGCCTGACGCCTCTCTGACGGTTGAATCCCCGCTGGTGCTGACCTGGGCCAATGGCAAGGGCCTGACCTTTACCCGTACCATCAGCGTCGATGCCGACTATATGTTCACCATCAGCGATACCGTGCAGAACAATGGAGCCGCCGAAGTACGTCTGGCCCAGCGCGGGGTTGTTGCCCGGCATGGCCTCCCGGCGCTGCAGAACATCTTTGTGGTCCACGAAGGTCTGATCCGCCGCACCGATGGCGAATTCAACGAGCTTGACTATGCCGACATGGTGGATCTGCCCCCGGTGGCCCGCGAGGCCGCCCCGGCAGAGGTGATCGAGGCCACTACCGACGGTTGGATCGGCTTTACCGATCACTACTGGATGACCACGCTGGTGCCGACCCAAGGTGCTGCCTTCACGGCCGTCGCCAAATACACACCGGGCGCCGACATCTATCAGGCCGAAGTGCGCCAGCCCCTGATGACACTCGCGCCGGGCGCCACGATCACCGCTGGACAGCGTATGTTTGCCGGGGCCAAGGAATGGGCAACGATCGGTGATTATCAGGATGCAGGCATCGCGGGCTTTATCGACAGCATCGACTGGGGCTGGTTCTTTTTCCTGACCAAGCCGATCTTTGCGGTACTGCACTGGCTGAACCAGCTGATCGGCAACATGGGGCTTGCGATCATCGGGCTGACCTTCGTTCTCAAACTGATCGTGCTGCCGCTCGCCTACAAATCCTACGTCTCCATGGCCCGGATGAAGGAACTGCAGCCGGAAATCGAGGCGCTGAAGGAACGCACCGGCGACGACAAACAGCGCATGCAGCGCGAAATGATGCAGCTTTACAAGGATCGCAAGGTCAACCCTGCGGCAGGCTGCCTGCCGATCCTGATCCAGATCCCGATCTTCTTTTCGCTCTACAAGGTGATCTTCGTCACGATCGAGTTGCGCCACGCACCGTTCTTTGGCTGGCTGAATGATCTGTCGGCCCCTGACAGCAGTTCCACCTTCAACCTGTTCGGCCTGCTGCCATGGGCGGTGCCCGCGCCGGGATCGGTGCTTGCGTTGATCTTCATCGGCGTGTTGCCGATCCTGCTGGGGATCACGATGTGGCTGCAGCAACGGCTGAACCCCGCGCCCACAGACCCGGTGCAGGCGTCGATCTTTGCCTGGATGCCGTGGGTCTTTATGTTCATGCTGGGCGGCTTTGCCAGCGGCCTGGTGGTGTACTGGATCACCAACAACACCATCACCTTCGTCCAGCAGTACATCATCATGCGCAGCCACGGACACAAGCCCGATATCTTTGGCAACATCCGATCGACCTTTTCGCGCAAGCCCGCGGTGGCA
>JAYSSN010000447.1:0-2649 GCA_043720555.1 Rhodobacterales bacterium
ACGCCCGGATCAATTGTCTTCAGTTCTACTTCGACGCCCAGTTCCGTCCACCAGCCCTTGACCAGCGCCTGAAAGTCCTGACGGATCGGGTTCACCGTCGTCTGGTACAGGATCGCCAGCGGCTTGCCGTCTTTCTCGCGCACACCGTCGCCATCGCTGTCAACCCAGCCTGCCGCCTCAAGCATGGCCTTGGCGCCGTCCATGTCCTGCGCGATGCAGCCCGTGTTGTCGGACGCAAAGATGGCAGGCGCGGGCACAAGGTTGCAGGTCGGGGCACCACCGGCACCATAGCCGATATCGGTCAGAACCTGACGGTCGATCGCCATCGACAGTGCTGTGCGCACGGCAATATCCGACAGGATCGGGTGCGGGTGGGCGGCGGTCGAACGCATCCCCTCCGGCAATTCCGGCGACGGGTCGGTCAGGTTGATTTCAATCCGTTCCACCAGCGTGCCAAAGGCCACCACAAACTGCCCCTTGCCTGCGGCCGTCATGGCCGCCTGCGCATCGGGGGGATCTGGGTGTTCCAGGCATAGTCGAACTCGCCGGTTTCCATGACTGAACGGGCCGACCCCAACGCGTCGCCGCCGCCCTTGATCAGCGCCGTGGCAAACGCGGGCTTGGCCGGATCGCGGTATTCGGGGTTGGCTTCCATTTCCACCGTGTCATCCACGGCAAAGCCCGTCACCCGGAACGGGCCGGTGCCGATGGGGCCGTTGTTCTGATCCGTGCAGGTCGGTGCTGCGGCCCCCGTGCAGGCTGCAAATTGTGCAGCCTGAATGATCGGCGACTGGCTGCCCACAAAGGCGTTGAACGGGTTGGGTTTGGGTGCCGTGAAGGTCACCTTGACCGTCGTATCATCCACGGCCTCGACCGAGGCAATGCCGTCGAATTTCGACAACTGCGCACAGCCGCCTGCCGGGTCCATGCAATAATTCGCCGTAAAGATCACATCGGCCGCAGTGACCGGCGTGCCGTCCGACCATTTCAGGCCGGGAATGATCTTCCAGGTGATCGTCGTCAGATCCTCGGAAATCCCGCCATTCGCGACCGATGGAATTTCGGTGACAAGGCGCGGAAAAATCTTGCCGCTGGTATCAAAGCTGGCCAGCGGCTCGATGATCATGGATGCCGCGTAGATATCCTTGGTTCCGCCTGACAGATAGGGGTTCAGGATCGACACGGCTTGCGGGAAGGTCAGGTTCAACTGGCCGTCTGCGCCCCTTTCGGCGAAGGCTGCGGGGGCGAGGGCCAGGATGGCCGCCGCCCCGAAAAGGGTGGATTTCAATGTCATTGGGACACTCCTTGTGGGTTGGGCTCTGTTACCTCAATGCCGGTGGTTGGTCCGCCGGTCGGGGTTGTGAACAGGTGGCACGCGACCTGACGGCCGGGTTCAACCTGAATCAATTCGGGGCGCTCGATGCGGCAACGGTCAAAGACCTGCGGGCACCGGGTGCAGAAGGAACAGCCTTTCGGCGGGTTGGCGGGCGATGGCACATCGCCCTTCAGGATGATGCGCCGCCGGGTCGCTTCGCGCAAAGGGTCGGCCTCGGGCACGGCCGACAGCAATGCCTGCGCATAGGGGTGCAGGGGTTTGGCATACAGCGCATCGCGGGGGCTGAGTTCGGCAATCCGGCCCAGATACATCACCGCGACCCGGTCGGCGATATGACGCACCATCGACAGATCATGGCTGATGAACAGATAGGTCAGGCCCAGATTGTCCTGCAGATCCTCCAGCAGGTTCACCACCTGCGCCTGAATCGACACATCCAGTGCCGCGATGGGTTCATCGCAGACGATGAATTTCGGGTTCAGCGCCAGCGCCCGGGCAATCCCGATCCGCTGCCGTTGGCCGCCCGAAAACGCATGCGGATAGCGCCCGGCATAGGCCCGGTTCAGGCCGACCGCATCCATCAATTGCCCGACCTTTTCGCGCTTTTCCGCCGTGGAAAGCGTCGTATGTTCATCCAAGGGTTCCTGAATGATCGACTGCACCGTCATCCGCGGGTTCAGGCTGGCCTGCGGGTCCTGAAACACCATCTGCATGGTCGGGCGCAGCTTGCGCAGCATGCCTTGGGACGTGCGCCCAATCTCGACCCCGTCGATTTTCACCGACCCTTCGGTCAGGTCATACAGCCGCAAAATGGCCCGGCCAGCAGTGGATTTGCCACAGCCGCTTTCGCCGACAAGGCCAAGGGTTTCGCCTTGCATCACCTCAAAGCTGATGCCATCAACAGCCTTCACCTGACCCACCCGGCGGCGCAGCAAGCCTGCATAGATCGGGAAGTGCATTTTCAGGTCGCGCACTTCGACAAGGGGTTTGGGGCCCGGATTTAAGGTCGCGTCAAGCATGCACGCCACCCCCCGGATCGGCCCGGAAACAGGCGGCATCATGGCCCGGGCCAACAGGATAGCGGGCCGGGTTTTCCACCGAACAGCGGTCAAACGCAAACGGGCAGCGCGACCGGAACGGGCAGGCGGTGGGGGCGGCAGTCAGCATCGGCGGCTGCCCTTCGATCACGGTCAGCCGATGCGCCCGCTCACCCGACACCCGCGGCACGGTGGTCAGCAGGGCGCTGGTATAGGGATGCTGCGGGTTGCGAAACAGGTCGCGCACGCGCGCATGTTCGACGATCTGGCCACCAT
>JAYSSN010000448.1:0-2648 GCA_043720555.1 Rhodobacterales bacterium
GCGGTCAATTGATGATGTGTGGCGGTTTGAGTGTCAGGAACAAGGCTCGTATCAAAGCGTGCAGGGTCTCCTTGGCGAGGCGCTTGAGGTTTATTGCGGTGGCGGTCAGCAGGGCTTGGATTTTCATGTTTTCGAGGCCGCGTCTGGCGGCTCTGGCCATGCCATGCAGCGTCTTGGCCAGGCCGTGCACACCTTCAACCAACCAGCGGTGGCGGGAATAGAGGCGGGTCTCAACATCACCCCAATCGCGCCGCTTGCGTCGCGCCCGCAGGGTTGCGACGTGGTGATTGGCGATATTGACGCGCCGCGCGCTGGCCCAATCGGGCAGGCAGTGCGCCCGCAAAGGGCAGGCGCGGCAGGTGGCGGCCTTGGCGCGGAACACCCGGCCATTCTTGCTGGGCGTGCTTGGGGTCAGAACTTGCTTGGCGGGGCAGCGCAGGATGTCGTGGACTTCATCATAGCGGAAGCGTTGGGCCGGAAAGCCCTTTGTCCCGTCGCGACGGGTCAAGGGTTGGGGCGGGATCAGCGCCTCGATCTCGCGCTGCGCCAGTTCCTGATAGATGCGGCCGATGCCATAGGCCTTGTCCGCCGTCACCGCGCCGGGGCGGCGGCCCAGCAGGGTCTCGATCGCATCCAGCCGCTCGGCCATGCGGCGGGCATCGCCTTCCTCGCCAGTCACCACCTCGATATCGACAATCACCCCGGCGCGGTCATCCACCGCGGTATGCTGCTTGTAAGAAGGCAATAGCTGGCGCCCGGCAGAGTTGGTCGCCATCGTCGCATCGGGGTCGGTGGCGCAGAGCTTCTTGAACTTACCCGTCGTCCGCGACAGCCGGTCCTCCTCATCCAGATTGGCCGCATCGACCGCATCCATGTGCCGTGCCACCAAGGAGCCAAGGCTGACATCGGCGCGGATCAGGGTCGCATCCATATGCACGACATCGCCCGAGACGATCCCCGCACCCATGCAATCCCCCACCACCCGCGCAAAGATCGAACGGAACCGCTGCGATCCCCAGCGCTGGCGAATGCGCGTCAGCGAGGAATGATCCGGCAGCGCCTCGGCCATGCCATAACCCGCGAACCAGCGCATCGCCAGATTGACCGACGCGTCCCGCATCAGCCGTCGATCATGCACGATGCCTTGCAGGAACCCCGCCAGCATCAGCCGCACCGCCGCCTCTGGGTCTATCCCCGGCCGCCCGAACCCGTCGGCGTAAAGATCGGCAACCTCTCCTGGCAACCACGACAAGTCCAAAACCCGGTCCACCCGCACCAGAACATGATCCTGCGGGATCAGATCGCGCAACGACCCGCAGATGAAAAACTCCAGTTGATCCCGTTCCTTGCGTCCCAGCATCTCAACCCCCAACCCACTGCAAAGCCAGTGAATCAGACAACCAAGACTTTTTCAACAGCCCCCACTGGACCGTTTTCTGATCCTCGCGGCTCCAGGGGTGTTTTGGTTTGGTTGTCCGGTGTTCGATGCCAAGCGTCGCGCAGGCGTATTCGAAGGCATGCGCCCAGACGGGTTCGCCATTTGCCAGGGCTTCGGCGACCAGTTGTGCTGCCGATCCACCCGCGCCTGGCGTGGTGAAATGGGTGCCATTGTCGGTCAGCACGATGTTGATCTTGTAGGGCACCGCCTCGACAAGATGCCGGAGAAAATCGGCGGCGGTTCGGCGCAGGGCCTTGCGATGAAGTTCGACGAAGGCGAATTTGCTCGTGCGATCAATGGCCACGAAGAGATAGAGCCAATCGTCGGGAAAACAGTCCCCCGGACTGTTTTCTGACCCTCCTCATACCTCTGCGGTCTGCACCTCGGCAATGTCGATGTGGAAGAAGCCGATCGGGTAGCTCTTGAATTTCTTCTTCGCGGGCAGATCGCCGTCCACCTCGGGAAGACGGCTGATCCCATACCGCTGCAGGTGAGGAAGGTCAGAAAACGATCCGGGGGAGCGTTTTCCCGACGCAAGGTGCAGGGAGGACCGCGAAAGATGCGGGATGCTCGGCTGCAGCGCATAGAGGCAGTCATCGAGCGGCAAGAGCGTATGGCGGCGAAATGCGATCACGACGGCTTCCTCGTCCATCGTCAGCACGGTGGAGCGCGGGTCTTTCGGCCCGGTCGGAAGGTCCGCCACACCCTCCCGCCGACGTCACTTCGCCACCGTCTTCTGATTGATCCCATAACGCTTCGCCAGCGTTCTCAGGCTCGCTTGACTATGCTGTATCGCTCGACGAACTGCCTCTGTCGTGGTGGCGCTCCCGTGCAGAACCTGGCCCATAGTGCATCCCTCCATGTCGGAGACAACAATGTACCATCAAATGCCGGGATCAAACAGGTAGCGCTCGAATTCGTCGCGGAAGCTGTTGGCCTTCTTCAGGACAGCCGTCTGCCCTGCCAGCCACAAGGTGCGCCGCAAGCGGGCATTGCCATACTTTGAGATTTTGCTTCGACCGCGGAGTTGCCCATCAAGGCGCCATCGGTTCGAGCCCGATGGGCGACGCCGGACTGGACGGTGGCCAGATCCATGCCGCAGAACTTCAGAAACTGGCGGTGATGATGGAAGCGCCGCAGATCGCCGGTCTCGGCCATGATGGTCAAAGCGTTGATCGGCCCAATGCCGGGAATGGTGCGCAGCAGTTGG
>JAYSSN010000449.1:0-6646 GCA_043720555.1 Rhodobacterales bacterium
GAAACTGCCGGGATCCATCATGAATTTCTGACGCCCGCGCAGATGAAGGATCGTTGGCCACTGCTGCGAACCGATGATCTGGTGGGCGCGCTCTATCACCCGCAGGACGGCTACATTAACCCGGCGGATGTGACCCAGGCGATGGCCAAGGGCGCGCGGCAGTTTGGCTGCACGTTCGAGCGGAAAATTCAGGTAAACGGCTACCGCTGGACCGGGTCTGAATGGATCGTGACCTGTGCCCGCATGGTGGAAACCGGCGGCAACCTGGTGGCATCGGACGACACGTTTGAAATTCATGCGGAACATGTGGTGACGGCCACGGGCAACCATGCGCAACGCACGGCACGGCTGCTGGGCATCAAAATCCCGGCGATACCCGTGGAACACCAGTACATCGTGACCGAACCCGACCCGGCACTGGTGGAATGGCGCAAGACCAACGAGCAGCACCCGGTGCTGCGCGACGCCGATGCCAAATGGTATGTGCGCGAAGAACGCGGCGGCTGGATACTCGGCCCCTATGAGAAGAATGCACCCGCGCGGTTCCTCCATGATGTGCCTGCCAGTTTCCGCGCCGATCTGTTCCCGCTCGATCTCGAACGGATCGAGGGCGAATACATGTCGTTCATCCACCGTCTGCCCAGCTCTGAAACCGTGGGCCTGAAGGACGATTTCAACGGCCCGATCTGCTACACCCCCGACGGCAACCCGCTGGTCGGCCCGGCGCCGGGCCTGCGCAACATGTGGCTGGCAGAGGGGTTTTCCTTTGGCATCACGGCGGCGGGCGGCACGGGATACTACCTTGCGCAAATGATGGTCAACGGGGAAGCCGAGATTGACATGGCCAGCCTTGACCCCAAGCGTTACGGGTCATGGATCACCTCCGAATATGCGGCGCGCAAGAACGAGGAGTGCTATGAACATGTGTTCATACTGCACCACCCCGATGAAGAGCGTGAGGTGGCCCGCCCCCTGCGCACCGCCCCCGTGTACGACCGCCAGAAGGCGCTTGGCGCGCAATTCGGCCAAGTGAACGGATGGGAACGTCCGATCTATTATGGCCCGAAAGATGCCCCGGCAACGTTCGACCATGACAGCCGGTCTTTCCGCCGTGGCACATGGTGGCCCCATGCAGTGGCCGAGGCAAAAGCCATCCGCGAAACCGCAGGCCTGATCGACGCCACCGCCTTTACCAAGCACCTTGTGCGCGGGCCGGGGGCGACGGCGTTCCTTGACTGGTTCACCTGCAATGCCTTGCCGAAGGTGGGCCGCATCAACCTTACCTATGCGTTGACCGCGCATGGCACCACGCGGACGGAATATACCATCGTGCGTCTGGCGCAGGATGAATACTATCTGGTCAGCGCGGGTGCATGGACGGCGTATGACGCTGATTACCTTATCAAATGCGCCGAGGACAAACGTGCCGACTTTGGCCATGTGGACATCCATGATGTGACGACGCAGTGGGGTGTGTTCGCCCTCGCAGGCCCCGGATCCCGCGACATCCTGAACGAGATTATCAAAGACGCCGACCCCGCTACAGCACTGTCCAACAAACGCTTCCCGTGGCTGTCGTATCGCAACCTCGAGCTTGGAATGTGCCCGGTCCGCGCCATCCGCGTGGCCTACACCGGCGAGCTGGGCTGGGAGTTGCACCATCCGATCGAAATGCAGCGCTACCTGTGGGATCAACTGCTGGCGGCAGGCGGAAAGCACGGCATGAAACTGGTGGGCGCGCGCGCGCAAAACTGGCTGCGGCAAGAAAAATCCTACCGCGCGTTCGGAAATGAACTTGGCCGCGATGCAACACCGCTGGAGGCGGCGCTTGACCGTTTCGTCGACCTGTCCAAGGACTTTCAGGGCAAACAGGCGATGATCGACACCGGCATCCGCAGCAAATGCGTGACGCTGCTGATCGATGGTCCCCAAGATACCGACCCCTGGGGCAAAGAGGCGCTTCTTCTCAACCACGAAAAGATCGGCCGCCTCACCTCGGGCGGCTATTCGGTCGCCTTCGGCAAGCAGATCGGCATGGGCTATGTGCGTCCTGATCTGGCCGAGGTCGGCACTCGGCTGAAGGTAAAGATCATGCGTCAGGAATGGGATGCAGTCGTCGTGGAGGACAGCCCCTTCGACCCCAAGAACGCCCGGATCCGGGTGGACGGATGATTTTCGGTTGGCAGGTGGACGCTCGTCATAAGCTTGCCAATCAATCGGCGTAACCGCCACCGGGCAATCCCGATGGCCGCCAGCTTTCCTGTCATGGCGACCATCGCAAGGCAGCCGATTGCGATACTGACCGCAGGCCATCCCAGCGCGCCATGCCAAAGTTCCAGCGCAAAAAATGGCCCCGCGAGCAGGATCGTCAGCCCGATCGCAAGGCCGGAAGCACTGCACCCACAGACGGACAGCATGCCGTTGATCTGCGCCTCGACAGCGCCGCAGTCCGCCGCGGTCAACCCGGCGATCTTCAGCCGCACTTCATGATAGCGGCCCGGGCGCGCCCGGAGCATCAACAGATGCCCGGAGCGCGATATGCACAGCGTTCGTCGGGGTGCGCCTTTATGACGGACAGTCATTGCCGTTCCCTTCAAAGATAGGTGCAGTGGCGGCTGGACCGGACGAGGGAGATCTGGAATGTGTCCAGTACTGGCATGCCCGTGGCACGCGGTCCGATATTCATCAGATTGTTGCCGCCGGGTGTGCCGGCATGCCACACCAGACCGCAGGCATGGCCGATCTCATGCGCCAGCGTATCCGTGAATGGTCCGGGAGCAGTCTGCACCATGATGTAATCGTGCGTGGGCCCGAACGAGCATCCCACGGATCGCGACGAAAACCCGTTCACGATGATGGCAATGATCTCGCCGCCATAGCCGATGCGGCGCCGGAAATTGCTTTCAAACTTGCAGATATTGGTGACCAGTTCGATCCACGACCCAACCAGCCACCAGTCGGCAAAAAAGCCGCCGACACCGCAATCAACGGTGATAGAACCGCCCGGCGGGTCTATGGGTGACCGGCAGAACCCGGTAAACCGCAGACTGATGTTGCAAGTTCGCCCATAGATTTCGATCGCCGCGTTCACCCAGGGCTGAATGGCGGCTTCGGTCATCAGAGGCACCCCGTTGATGACCGGTATCACCACGCCGAAGTACATCTTCTTGCGCGGTCGCAGGCCCAGCAGGCTGACGACAAAGTCGAGCAGGCCGACAATTCTCCAGATTATCTCGGTCAGCCAGCCCAGAACGGTCCGTATGATGCCGCCGATTATGGGAATGGATAGAATCAGGCCCACGAGAAAGCCGATCACGTCGAGCACGACATTCACGATGATGCACGAGATCGTCACCACCCATTTCCCGATGGTCACCAGAACAAAGCGGATCACCTTCACCAGCACCCAGACCAGCCAGCAGAACAGCTTGTTCAGGCACAGCATCCACCAGTTGCAAGGCTCGTTGCGGCAACGTTGCTCCTGTTGGTTTTCCCAGGTTTCGATGGGTTGTTCGATCTGTTCTTCAACCCATTGCCTGATTTCTCGACATGTGCGTCCCATTGTATATGTCCTTGAAAATGTGTCATAAAAAATGTTGGCAATGGCGGCAGATCACTCTGCCGCCACAGCGCCCGTCGTATCGGTGACGATCAGCGTGCAGGTGCCGCAGGCCGCCGGGCCGTTCTGGCTGAACCAGCGGCAATCGCTGCGGATCGTGCAGGGCGGCAGAGCGGGCGCCGGGGGCACCCCCGCCTGCTGCATGATCGCCATGGCCCGGTCGATCACGCCGCAGCGCGTGCCCGTCCACTGCATGCACCCCGAGGTCTGGCAGCGGCCGGCAAAGCGCATCCGCGCCTCGACCGGCCCGGACTGCCCGGCTGCTGCCAGAAAGTCCGCGTCCACCGTCATGGTTGTGCGCAGATTATGGATGCGCCCGTCTGCCCCCAGTACCCCAAGCAGGATCGCCCCCGGCGCGGCGGGCGCGCTGGGGCAGGACCGTGGCCTGAGGTCGGGGGCAGCGTTGCCGCCGCCCCGCTCCGTCACTTGGCAACCCGCGCCGTCATGAAAGCCTTCTGGTTGAGCATTTCACGTTCAAACAGACCGTCAAACTGGCGGTGCATGACAAGGCCCCACCAATCTTTCGGAAACTTGGTGATGAAGGGCTGGTCGATCCGCAACTTGGCCATGTGGCCAAGAGCGGTCTTCTGCAGGTCTTCGGAAATTGCAGCCTGCAGATCGCGCGACAGTTCAATATCGCCAAGGTCAACCACAAAACGGGTCATGTCGGCCTCCAATTCAATGTTGCAAAAATGCGCCGCGCCTAATCGCCCGGCGCGGCATCAGTATAACACCGAATCGCCTGTAACGCGAGCTTACATCAGGTCAGGTTTTCCCTACTGCGCCCGCCGCGCCAGCCAGTTCGCCCAGTCCTGCTCGGACCCTGCGAACACATTGGCATCCGCCGCTCCCGCAATGCCGGGGATGCGCGCGGTGCCGGAGTATTGCCAGAACGTCCAGGCCTGACCGGGGTAAACCTTGGACGGATGCCCCGCGACTGATCGCAACCAGAACTCCGCCCCCCGGATGCGCCACAATTCGGCAGCACGGTAGATATCGGGCGAGGCATAGATGATCGGCCGTTGGCCATAGTGGCGCTCGATGGCATCCATGAACGCCTCGGCCTCACGCCGCACCTCGGCGCCGGGCGGGCGGCGGGTGCAGGTGGGCGAAAATGGCGTCCATTCGATGTCCAGCACCGGGGGCAGGGCGCCCGGTTCGCGCGGGACGTTGCGGATGAACCAGCGGGCTTGCGCGATACCCGGGCGGCAGTGATACCAGAAGTGATAGGCGCCACGCCGCACGCCCGCGCGCCGCGCCGCCGCCCAGTTGCCCTTGAACATCGGGTCCAGCAGATCGCCGCCTTCGGTCGCCTTGATGAAGGCGAAACTCACGCCATTGGCACGCGCCAAGCCCCAATCCACACGCGTCTGAAAGCGCGAGGTATCTGTGCCATGCACGCGGTAACGGTCGGGTGCGCGCCCGGACCAGTCCTGCGGATCGCTGTCGGTAAAGCGCGGTTCGGCGACATTGGCCGAAACCTGCGCATCGCTGCGGGTGATATTGGCCGACCGGCCTCCGCAGGCGGCCAGAAACAGGATCATGGCGAACAGGGCATAGCGCATGGGCCGGATGCTGGCCGAAGCCAACCGCCTTGTCACGCCTGAATTCCACCCCTAGCCAAATCGTGCCGGTGACAGCGCGGCCACCAGCGGCGCATCAAGATCGGGCACCCGGCCCCCCAGCAGATCGCCCAGCACCTGCGCCGCCGCCGCGGCCGACTGAAACCCGTAGCCGCCTTGCCCTGCCAGCCAGACAAACGACGGCACGCCCGGATCACGCCCGATCACCAGCACCCGGTCGGGCGCGAATGTCCGCAAGCCCGCCCAGCTCGACAAAAGCCGCGTCACGGGTTCCGTCATCATGGCTTCGTACCGCGCCAGCCCCTCGGCCAGCACCATGTCATCGGCAAAGGCATCATGCGGTTCCATCGGGTGCTCTTCCGCGGGCGACACGATCAGCGCGCCAGCGTCGGGCTTGGCATACCACGTCTCGCCGGGGCCAAAGATCATCGGCCAGCGGCTGACATCATGGCCACCGGGCGCAGGCAGCCGCGCCATCGACCGGCGCATCGGCGCAAACCCCAATGGCCGCACCCCCGCCATGCCGGCCACAGCATCCACCCAAGGCCCCGCGGCATTCACCACGGTGCCGGCGCGAAATTCACCCTTGGGCGTCGTGATCCGCCATCCCGCGCCATCCCGCAAGATCCCTGTCACGGCCGCCCCGGTGATGATCTGGGCCCCACCCGCCCTTGCGGTGCGCGCATAGCCCTGCAACATCAGGTCGGTATCAATATCCCAGACGTGATCGGCCACCGCCACATGCGTCACCACCTCCGGGTTCAGGATCGGCACGATCGCCCGCGCCTCGGCCACCGTCACCTCTGCAAGTCCCATCCCTGCCGCGTCCGCCCGGAACGCCTCGGCCTGATCCGCCCGCGCCAGGATCATGATCCCGCGCGGCGACAGCACCCCCGGCATCGCGCGCAACGCGTCCCCGCTGGCAAGGCTCAACCCCACCACCGCAGGCGCGCCGTAGTGGGGCTCGTACAAGGCGGCGGATCGCCCCGAGGCATGATGTCCCAGCGCCGCCTCCTGCTCCAGCAGCACAACCGACCCCAGGTCCACCAGCCGCGCCGCCGCCGACACGCCCGCGATCCCGCCGCCAATGATCAGAAAATCCGTGTTCATGGCCCATCCGAAAATAACAATGGGGCACAAAACCTCATGCCCCATTTTCTGTCTACAAATATCCCGCAGGGGTCCGGGGGTGTGAAACCCCCGGCGCTCTCAGCAAGTCATTACGCCGGGATATCCCCGACCATGCCTTCGACGTAGAAGTTCATGCCAACCAGCTGCTCATCCGTGGCCACTTCGCCGTCCGCCAGGAACACCGACCCGTCCTGCGTGTTGATCGGCCCGGTGAAGGGGTGATACGTGCCTGCGGTGATCGCTGCGATCATCGCCTCGGCCTCGGCCTTCACGTCGGCGGGAACGGCGTCGGTGATCTCGCCGATCACCACCG
>JAYSSN010000450.1:0-6604 GCA_043720555.1 Rhodobacterales bacterium
CCATCGACGTGCTTTTACAGCTGTGGTTCGACACCGAAGAGATGGTCTGCGCTTATGGCATCCCACTTATCTTTCAACGGATCGCCAACAGCGGACGGATGCCGGACATGATGTGGCACGACTTGCAGGAGGTCTGCAGAAAGATCACGATGGCCACGCCCTGCGCCCGCGTTGTCTTTGTGGCGAAGGAGTCGGATTTCGAGTGGTTCCGGGACGGATCGCGTTTTTGGGATGGCAACGCCGTCATCGCCACGGATGCCCACGGCTTTGCAGGGGCATGTCTTCCACCTGCTCCGGTAAGCGGGCGTCGCTTGAAGGCATTCTGCCAAGACCTGGCATCGGGCTGGATCGGGGACCCTGCGCTGGCGGGACGGGAGCCATCCGCGATCCTGGATGAGGTCATGAGCAACTTTCTGATCAGCCATGTGCTGCGAATCCGGGTGGAGCGTGAAAGCAAGGAAAGTATCTACCGGCCCGCGCCCCTGCCCTTCTGATGCACCGTTGCAGGCAATTTGTTTGTGCGAGCGTCGGCAGTTGCGCCGATCCCCGGTGGGCCGCGCTTGTGCCGGATCTCGAAAAGCAAACGGCCGCCCCGAAGGACGGCCGTTTGGAAACTGGTGCCCAGAAGAGGACTCGAACCTCCACGTCTTGCAACACTGGTACCTGAAACCAGCGCGTCTACCAATTCCGCCATCTGGGCGTGGCGGGGTGATTAGCCGGGGTGGGGGGCGGTGTCAACCGGGCGCGGGGCGGAATCCTGCGATTGCGGTGCGGGCGTGGCTGTGGGACGGTCATGCAGGGAGGAACCGTCATGTCTGTCAGCCGCGAAATGATTGATACCGCCGCGCAGCGGATTGCGCCGTACGTGCGTGTGACACCCCTGATAGAGCTGACACGCGGGGCATTGGGCGGCGATTGGGTGCCAGTGTTCAAGCTGGAGTATCTGCAGCGCGCGGGCAGCTTCAAGGCGCGGGGGGCGTTCAACAATCTTTTGTCGCGGGCGGTGGGTGCGGCGGGGGTTGCAGCGGCATCGGGGGGCAATCACGGGGCTGCGGTCGCGTGTGCGGCGCAGGTTCTGGGGTATCACGCGCGGATCTTCGTGCCTGAGATTTCATCGCCTGCGAAAGTGGCCGCGATCCGGCGGTTCGGCGCGGATGTGGTCATCGGTGGCGCGCGGTTTGATGATGCGCAGGCAGCCTGCGATGCCTTTGTCGCCGATACGGGCGCGCTGAAGGTGCATCCCTTTGCGGCGGTAGAGACGATTGCAGGGCAAGGGACTGTCGCGCGCGAATGGACGGGTGCGCTTGACACCGTACTGGTGGCCGCCGGGGGTGGCGGACTGATCGCGGGCATGGCGAGCTGGTGGGCGGGTTATGTCAAGGTCGTGGGGGTGGAGCCGGAGGGATCTTGTGCGCTGCATGCGGCCCTGGCGGCCGCAGGGCCGGTGACGGTGGAAGTGAACTCGGTCGCCGCCGATTCGCTGGGGGCAAGGAACGTGGGGCCCTTGGTCTATCAGGTGTGCTCGGGGCGGGTGGACCATGTGGCGCTGGTGCCGGACGCGGCGATCACGGCAGCCCAGAAGATGCTGTGGCAGGATTTTCGTATCGCGGTCGAACCGGGCGGGGCAACGGCGCTGGCCGCTGTGCTGTCGGGTGCTTATGTGCCCTTGGCCGGAGAGCGGGTGGGCATTCTGCTCTGTGGGGCGAATGTGGATCTATCGGCCCTTGCCGCACTTTAGCAACTTGGCAGGGCGCGCCTGTGGGGGTAATCAGGCGGCCACGGGAACCTGAAAGGCGCGGTCAGCCCATGAGCAAACTTGTCACCATCTTTGGCGGATCGGGCTTTGTCGGCCGCTACATCGCGCGACGCATGGCCAAAGAGGGCTGGCGCGTGCGCGTCGCCGTCCGCCGTCCGAACGAGGCGTTGTTCGTGCGGCCCTATGGGTCGGTGGGCCAGGTGGAGCCGGTTCTGTGCAACGTGCGTGACGATGCGTCGGTGCGGGCGGCCACGAAGGGCGCCGATGCGGTGGTCAACTGCGTCGGCATCCTGAACAGGGCGGGCAAGAACACCTTTGACAGCGTGCAGACCGAAGGGGCGGCGCGGATCGCGCGGATCGCGGCAGAGCTGGGCGTCGGGCATCTGGTGCATATCTCGGCGATCGGGGCGGATGCAGCATCACTCAGCGCCTATGCGCGCAGCAAGGCGGACGGCGAGGCGGCGGTGTTTGCGGCGTTTCCGGGGGCGGTTGTCCTGCGCCCCTCGATTGTGTTCGGCACCGAAGACGGGTTCTTCAACCGCTTTGCCGCGATGGCGCGGTTTGGGCCGGTGCTGCCCGTTGTGGGGGCCACGACACGGTTTCAGCCGGTGTATGTGGATGATGTGGCGCAGGCTGCGGTGAAGGGCGTTCTGGGGCAGGCGAGTGGCGTTTATGAGCTGGGCGGGCCCGAGATCGCGACGTTCCGGACCCTGATGCAGCGGATGCTGGGCGTTATTCACCGGCGGCGGCTGGTGGTGAATGTGCCGTTCTTTTGGGCCGGCGTGATGGCAGCGGTGTTTGACGGCTTGCAGGCGGTCACTTTGGGGTTGTTCAACAACGGGCTGATTACCCGCGATCAGGTGCGCAACCTGAGGCAGGACAATGTCGTGTCTGCGGGCGCGCGCGGGTTCGCAGCGCTGGGCATCACGCCCACCGCGATGGACGCGGTGTTGCCAGAGTATCTGTGGCGCTATCGCCCGTCGGGGCAATATGCCGCGATCAAGGATTCGGCCAAGAACCTGAAGAAAGTCTGAACTTGGATAACACTGTCACGGCGGCGATCCTTGGTTTGATCGAGGGTCTGACCGAGTTCATTCCGGTATCGTCCACCGGGCATATCCTGCTTGCGGGGCACTTTCTGGGGTTCGTGTCGCCGGGTCGGACGTTCGAGGTGGTGATCCAGCTGGGTGCCGTGCTGGCGATACTGACGGTCTATGCCGCGCGGCTGTGGCGGGTGTTTTCGACGGCGCACAAGGACCCGGCTGCGCTGCGGTTCATCGTTGCGGTGCTGATCGCGTTCCTGCCTGCGGTGGTGTTTGGCGTGCTCGTACATGATTTCGTCAAGACGGTGCTGTTTGAGTCGCCGCGGCTGATTGCCGTCATGCTGATTATCGGAGGGGTGATCCTGCTGGTGGCGGATCGTTTCGCGCCCGCGCCGAAATACGCCGAGGCGATGGATCTGCCGGTGGGAATGGCGCTGAAGATCGGGCTGTTCCAATGTCTTGCACTGGTGCCGGGCGTGTCGCGGTCGGGTGCCACGATCGTCGGGGCGTTGATGATGGGCGTCAGCAAGCGGGCGGCGGCAGAGTTTTCGTTCTTTTTGTCGATGCCGACGATGGCCGGGGCGTTTGCATATGATCTGTTGAAGAACTGGGATGTGTTGGACACGACCGCCATGACCGAGATAGGGATCGGCTTTGGCGTGGCCTTTGTGACAGCGGTGATCGTGGTGCGGGGGCTGCTCAGCTTCATCAGCAAGCATGGTTATGCGCCGTTCGGCTGGTGGCGAATCGCGGTCGGAGCAGCGGCTTTGGCGGCGCTTTCGCTGGGGTATTGAGGATTTAGGTAATTTTTCCTGACCTATTTTTCATAAAGTAAGACCGAATTTACGATCCGGCATCGTGAAAAGCGGCTAATAGGTCAGCATAGTTGACTTTTCATCGGTAAGCCTGCGGTTTATACCGCGCGGAGATCAGGAAATCCCCAAGGACGCGCGCAAAATGGCCAAGCAAAAGATGCTTCAGTTCGTCACGACGGCAAAAGAGATGCCGGAGAAGCGGCCGCCCAGCCTGCGCGCACAGGATTTTCACGAGATCTATCGCGAATACGCGGCGGACAAGGCGGCAGAACAGGCGGGGCGGTGCAGCCAGTGTGGCGTGCCCTATTGCCAGACGCATTGCCCATTGCACAACAACATCCCCGACTGGCTGCGCCTGACCGCCGAAGGGCGGCTGGAAGAAGCGTATGAGCTGTCACAGGCGACAAACACCTTCCCCGAAATCTGCGGTCGCATCTGCCCGCAGGACCGGCTGTGCGAAGGAAATTGCGTGATCGAACAGTCGGGTCATGGCACGGTAACGATTGGATCAGTCGAGAAGTATCTGACCGACCTTGCCTGGGAAAACGGCTGGGTCAAAGCGATTCGCCCCCGCACAGAACGCATGGAATCCGTGGGGATCATCGGGGCGGGGCCGGGGGGCCTTGCCGCCGCCGACGTGTTGCGCCGGGCAGGCGTGCAGGTCACGGTCTATGACCGTTATGACCGCGCGGGGGGGTTGCTGACCTATGGCATCCCCGGCTTCAAGCTGGAGAAACCGATTGTGATGCAGCGCATCGAACAATTGGAAGCGGGTGGCGTGCAGTTCATGCTGAACTGTGCGGTGGGGATCGATCTGTCGTTCGATGCGATCCGGGGCCGGCATGACGCAGTGCTGATTGCGACGGGCGTTTACAAGGCGCGGGACATGCAGGCACCGGGGGTTGGCGCGAAGGGCGTTGTCGCGGCGCTGGACTTTCTGACAGCCAGCAACCGCAAGAGTTTCGGCGATGATGTACCGGAGTTTGATAACGGTGAGCTGAACGCCAGCGGCAAGCGGGTGGTGGTGATTGGCGGTGGCGATACGGCGATGGACTGCGTGCGCACCGCGGTGCGGCAGGGCGCAGTGTCGGTGAAATGCCTGTATCGCCGTGACCGCGCAAACATGCCGGGGTCGCAGCGCGAAGTCGCCAATGCCGAAGAAGAAGGCGTGGAGTTTGTCTGGCTGACCGCCCCCAAGGGCTTTACCGGCGGCGATGTGGTCGAAGGCGTGATCGTGCAGAAGATGCGGCTTGGCGCGCCCGATGCAACGGGCCGGCAAGTGCCCGAAATCATTGAGGGTGCGGATTATGTGGAGCCTGCCGAATTGTGCCTGATGGCCCTGGGGTTCGAGCCGGAGGCGCTGCCGAAACTGTGGGGCGTGCCGGAACTGGGAGTAACCCGTTGGGGCACGATCAAGGCCGATTTCCGCACGCATGAAACCAACCTGCCCGGCGTCTATGCGGCGGGCGATATCGTGCGGGGCGCATCACTGGTCGTCTGGGCCATCCGCGATGGGCGCGAGGCCGCCGAGGCGATTTTGGGCTACCTTGCGCAACCGGCCGCCGTGGCGGCAGAGTAAGGGATGGCTGCATGTCGTCTTGTTTTCGTCTTCATCCTGTAACGACGCTGCTGCGCCACCGCGCATTTGCCGTTTTGGCACAGGTCGGCAGCGTGCCCTGCACAAGGAACCACCCGATGAGCCGCACTGGATTGATTCTTTCCGCCCTGATCGCCCTGCCCTTCCCCGCCGTTGCGGGCACCTATACCCCGCCCGAGGGCTGCACTTTGACGATGACGGTGCAGTCGCGGCAGTGCCGGGTCTCGAACCACTATACCTGTGCGGCGGATAATGCGGGTGACACGTGGCGGGCCGATTTCGATCAGGAGGGTGTATTCTTCAATTCGCGGATCGATAACGAAGCGCAGTGGGTCGAATCCTATGACGGCGACCCGCCGGTCAAGCAGACACTGGACGCAGGCGCCACAGACCCCGCGAATTTCTCGGAATTACTGGCCGAAGGACGGGATGATTTCGCATTTAACCTGAGCCGCGACACCGGCGAGAACACGTCGGTGTCGGGCTATGACCGGCTGACCGGAAAGACCTTTGTCATCGACGGCATCCTGCTGCAGGAGACCGAATTCGACTTTACCGAAGTGGACCCGGCGGGCAATATCGTGCGGCGGTCGCGGGGGAACGAATACATCCACCCCGAGTGGCGGTTGTTTTTTGCGGGCCCGTCAGAATGGGATCCGGGTGACGGAAATTATCTGCCGATGGACGGCAGCCCACTGCAGTTCATCTTTCCGGGCGAGCCGGGGTTTGCGGCAACCCAGCCGCTGTTTGAATGCGATGACGTGTTGTCGCAGGCAGAACCTGCCCTGCGGCGCGCACGCGTGCGCCCCACGGGCGCGCTATGATGGAAGACGCAGCGATCCGGGGCCATTGCCTGTGCGGCGGCGTCACGATCCGGGTCGCGGGCGCGCGTGACCCGCGTCCGGGGGCCTGCCATTGCCGGATGTGCCAGCGCTGGTCGGGCGGGTTGTTTTTGTGCTTTGAGGCCGATGCGGCAGGCGTGACGGTGGCGGGGCCAGTGACGCGCTATGCGTCGTCAAACTTTGCCGAGCGGGCGTTCTGTTCGGTGTGTGGCAGCCATCTGTGGATGCGCGACACCAGCGGCGCCAGCTATGAGCTGATGCCGGGGCTTTTTGATGCGGCGCAAGACTGGCCATTGCGATCGGAGGTCTATTCGGATCGGGCGATGGCATCGGTGCAGCTGAAGGGGGATCATCCGCGGGCGACGCAGGCAGTGTATGAACAGAAAAACCCGTATGTGCAGGGAGATGCGCCATGACCTTCGACACCGCCTGGGTGGCAACTGAGGAGGCGAAGCGCGCCTTCATGAACGAACATTCGCTTTACCGGGCCGAGGACGAACATTCGTCCTGCGGTGTTGGTCTGGTTGTGGCAATCAACGGCAAGGCCAGCC
>JAYSSN010000451.1:0-6603 GCA_043720555.1 Rhodobacterales bacterium
GATTTCGCAGGCGCGATGCTGATGCGCAACACCACAAGGTTTTCGACCCGGACACGCCCGGCCTTTCGTGTGGCAATCCGCCTCAAACACCCCGGCACCCGATTTTCGCGTTGAGTTCGCAGCCCCTGACGCCTATCTCGGCAAGACCACTACGCCAAAGGGGCCCCTCGTGACGATCCACCTGTACCAGAACGATCTGCCCGACGGCCTGAACCTCGGCCCCGTTGTCGCCATCGACACCGAAACCATGGGTCTGGACCCCCGGCGTGACCGGCTGTGCGTGGTGCAATTGTCGTCGGGTGACGGGCACGCCCATGTCGTGCAGATTGCCAAGGGCCAGACGTCTGCGCCCAACCTCGCGCGCCTGCTCACCGATCCTGTCACGCTGAAACTGTTTCACTTTGGCCGCTTTGACGTGGCAGCGCTGAAGCAAGCGTTTGGCGTGACCACAGCGCCCGTCTGGTGTACCAAGATCGCCTCGCGCCTGATCCGCACGTTCACCGACCGGCACGGGCTGAAATACCTGTTGCTGGAACTGGTCGGCGTCGATGTCTCCAAACAACAGCAAACGTCGGATTGGGGCGCTGCCAGACTGACCGAGGCGCAATTGGAATATGCGGCATCTGACGTGCTCTATCTGCACAAGCTGAAGGCCGAGCTCGAGGCCCGCCTGATCCGCGAAGACCGGCTTGATCTGGCCCTGCGGTGCTTTCAGTTTCTGCCCACCCGGGCCGAGCTTGACCTGATGGGGTACGAGGAACCGAATGACCTCTTCCACCACTAGCGACTTTCTGACCACCGCCCGCCGCGTCATCGCGCGCGAGGCGGATGCGCTGACCATTCTGGGTGCAGCCCTGGACGAAAACTTTGCCCGCGCGGTGGAACTGATCCTGGCCGCGCAGGGCCGGGTAATCGTGTCGGGCATGGGAAAATCCGGTCATATCGCCCGCAAGATCGCCGCGACCTTCGCCAGCACCGGCACCCCCGCCCAGTTCGTCCACCCCGCCGAAGCCAGCCACGGCGACCTGGGCATGGTCATGCGAGGCGATGTCCTGCTGATCCTGTCCAACTCCGGCGAGACAACCGAACTGGCCGATCTGGTCGCCCATTCCCGGCGCTTCGACATCCCGCTGATCGGCGTGGCCGCGCGCGACGGATCAACCCTGCTGCGCCAGTCCGACGTGGCCCTGCTGCTGCCCGCCGCGCCCGAGGCGTGCGAGACGGGCATCGTGCCCACCACCTCCACCACCATGACGCTGGCGCTTGGCGACGCGCTGGCGATCGCGCTGATGGAACACCGCCAGTTCACGCCCGATCATTTCCGCATTTTCCACCCCGGCGGCAAACTCGGCGCACGGCTGACCACGGTACGTGACCTGATGCACACCGATCTGCCCATGGTCCATGCCGATGCCCCGATGAGCGAGACCCTGCTGACCATCAGCCAGAAGGGCTTTGGCGTGGTTGGCGTGACGGATGCGGATGGCTATCTTGCCGGCATTGTCACCGACGGCGATTTGCGACGCCACATGGACGGGCTGCTGGCCCTGACCGCGGGGCAGGTAATGACCGAACGGCCCCGCACCATCGGGCCGGATTCTTTGGCGGAAAAGGCGCTGGCCGTGATGAATGCCCGCAAGATCACCTGCCTCTTTGTTACCGAAACCCAGGGGCACGCGGCCATCGGCATCTTGCACATCCACGATCTTTTGCGCGCAGGTATTGCTTGATGGCATCCCTTCACCGCGACGCCCATTCGCGGCTGGTGGCCTGGGCCAAGATCATCCTGCCGCTGGCCGCATTGGCGATTCTGTCCACGCTGTTCCTTTTTGCCCGCACGATCGACCCCGACGATGCGATCCCCTACGCCGAAGTGGACGTCGCCGAACGCATCCGCGAACCCCGCCTGACCGCCCCCACCTATTCCGGGGTCACATCCGACGGATCATCGCTGACCTTCAAGGCGGCCGAGGCGCGCCCCGGCGCGGACGGCGGGGCGGCCACCGCGCAAAGCCTTTCGCTGTTGCTGGAAACCCCTGATGGCGGGCGTGCCGATCTGAGCGCCGCCAGCGGCGCGCTGGACAGTGTGGCCGGGATGCTTACCCTGCAAGGCGGCGTTATCGTGACCACCAGCACCGGCTATACTGTGCGCACCGAAGCCGTAAATGCCCGGCTGGACCGCACCGGCCTTGTGGCCCCCGGCGCCATCACGGCGGACGCGCCGATGGGCAAAATAACGGCCAGCGGCATGACCCTTGAACAGACCGGCGCGTCGGGTAACTATCTATTGGTTTTCGACGGCCGGGTCCGGCTGATATACACTCCTGATCCTTTACCCTAAGGCATACCATGTCACGCATTCTGACGACCCTTTGCCTGATCCTCGGGCTCACGGCCCCCGCCATGGCACAAGAAGCCGCGATCGCATTTGGCGGTCTGCGTCAGGACACCACCCTCCCGGTCGAGATCGAGGCTGACAGCCTGACGGTGAACAACGCCGATGGCAGCGCCGTATTCACCGGCAATGTGCTGGTGGGTCAGGGCGAGATGCGCCTGCAAGCGGCCACCATCCGTGTCGAATACGACACCGACGGCAAATCCATCAACCGCCTGATCGCATCCGGTGGGGTCACCCTGACCAATGCTGCCGAAGCGGCCGAGGCGGCCGAGGCCATCTATACCATCGCCAACGGCGAGGTCGTGATGTCGGGCGATGTGTTGCTGACCCAAGGGCAAACCGCCCTGTCCGGGCAAAAGCTGGTCATCAACCTCAAATCCGGCACCGGCGTCATGGAAGGCCGGGTCAAGACCACGTTCATTCCGGGCCAGAACTGATGCCAGAGCTTTCGGTCACCGAAGGCGATGCCGGGCTGCAGGTGCGCAACTTGCGGAAAAGCTACAAGAAACGGCTCGTCATCCGTGATGTGTCACTCCGTCTGAACCGCGGTGAGGTCGTGGCCCTGCTGGGCCCAAACGGATCGGGCAAAACCACCTGCTTTTACTCCATCGCGGGTCTTGTAACCCCCGAAGGCGGGCAGGTCATCATCGACGGGCGCGATGTCACCGCCCTGCCCATGTATCGGCGGGCGCGCTTTGGCATCGGCTATCTGCCGCAGGAAGTGTCGATCTTTCGGGGGCTGTCGGTCGAAGACAATATCAGGGCTGTCCTCGAAATCGCCGTGCCCGACAGCCACAAGCGCCGCGAGCGTCTGGAAGAGCTGCTCTCGGAATTTTCCATCACGCACATTCGTCAGGCTCAGGCGCTTGCACTTTCGGGCGGCGAACGCCGGCGTGTGGAAATCGCCCGCTGCCTGGCCGCCGATCCGAAGTACCTGCTGCTGGACGAGCCGTTCGCCGGGGTAGACCCGATTGCCGTGGGCGATATCCGCCATCTGGTGTCCGATCTGAAACGCCGCGGAATCGGCGTGCTGATCACCGATCATAACGTCCGCGAGACGCTGGAAATCGTTGATCGCGCCTACATCCTGCACGACGGCGCCGTCTTGATGAGCGGCACAACAGACGAAATCGTGCGCGACGAAACCGTCCGGCGCGTCTATCTGGGCCAGAATTTCCGGATGACGTAAACTGCCCATAAGTCGCTGTTGACAACACCCGGCAAGGGGGAGCCAAATACCCGTGATGCTTGCGAACCGCGCCCTGACTCGGATTCCCCCCTTGCACCCGGCGCGCCGGACAGCACCCTGCACCCAAACCACGGCTAAATTGTTACGGCAGGCCCCATCAGGGGCCTGAATTTGCGATTAAGAGGAGGCACCATGCGTTACCAGATCAGCGGAAAACAGATCGACATCGGCGAGGCACTGCAAATCCACGTAAAGGCCGAACTTGGCGAGGTCGTTGAAAAGTATGCCCAGCGCCCGACCGAAGCGATCATCGTCTTTTCCCGCGTCGCGCATGAATTTGTCTGCGAAACAGTGGTCCATCTGTCCACCGGTCTGAACGCGCAGGCCAAGGGCCATGCCAGCGAAATCTATGCAGCATTCGAATCCTGCCGCGAAAAAATGGATAAACAACTGCGCCGCTACAAGCGTCGGTTGCGCAGTCACCATCGTGACCGCACGGCACCTGTTGAATTCGCCGACGGCTCCGCCTATATCCTCGCCCCTACGGAAGAGCCCGAGGATGACGAGTCCGCCACGCTCCAGCCGATCGTGATTGCCGAGATGGAGACGAGGATTCCCTCGATCACCGTGGGCGAGGCGGTCATGCAACTGGAACTGGGTGGAAACAAGTTTCTGGTGTTCCGCAATGAAGGACATGGCGGCGTCAATGTGGTGTATCGTCGGGATGACGGGAACATCGGCTGGATTGACCCGCGCAACGCAAAGTAAAGCCCAGGACGGGGCAGGAATATAAGCGGTTCATGGAACTTTCGAAATTACTGATCCCCGGTGCTGTCCGCGTCGTCAGCCAATTGACAAGCAAAAAGCGCCTGTTCCACGAACTGAGCGAGGTTGCGGCACAGGCGTATGGCCAGTCTGCAGCGGTGATTCTGGATGGGTTGCAGGAACGCGAAACCCTTGGCCCCACCGGTGTGGGCCATGGGATTGCGCTGCCGCACGCGCGTCTGGAAGACCTGACAAAGATCACCGGGGTCTTTATCCGTCTGGAAAAGCCGCTGGATTATGACAGCGTCGATCGCCAGCCCGTCGATCTGGTATTTGCGCTGTTTGCGCCCAAGGATTCTGGCGTGGACCACCTGAAAGCACTGGCGCTTGTGTCCCGCACCATGCGCGATCCGGCCATTGTGCAAAAGCTGCGCGCCAACAGCGACCCTTCAAAGCTGCACGCCATCCTGACCGAAGCGCGCACACCGCAGGCGGCCTGAAACCCGCGCTTACCACGTCGTTGCGGACGCTGTTCGCCGATGCAGCGCAGAAATCCGTCATGCTTGATTCGCGTCGCTCCGGTGCAGGAAAGTGACCGGCATCGCGCAGCGAAATTTCAAAATCCAAACGCCAGATAATCCCGCGCATAGGCCTCGCGTGCTGCGACGACCAGCTCCGCATCGTCCAGCAGCGGTGACACCGCGTCCGCCGCCGCCAGCGCTGGACATGGCAGACCCACCTCGGCTGCCAGATAGGTCAGCCCCTCGGTCAGCCGCACCTCGCGCAGCACCACGTCCGGCCCCTGAAACTGCGCGAAGCCCTGCAAGACAGCCGCCTGGCTTGCCCAATACGCATCCACCTTGTGCCCGGTCTGGCCCGAAAGGTTCAGCTTCACAAAGTGCAGAAACCCCAGCAATGCGTGCTGATACGCTGCATCATCCTCAAACGCCGTGCCCGGATCGGGCAGCATCACCCCATGCGATGTCACCAGCGTTTGCCACACATCGCTGCGCGCCCGCGTCAGGATCCGCGCCCGGAACGCCGCATCCGCGCGCACCAGCGGATCCCGCAGCACCGTGAAACTGCGATGCCCCGGCACGCCCCGTTTCCATTGCTTCAGCGTAGTCTGCGTGAAATCGCGGGTCACTGCCCCGACCTGCGTCAGCCACGCCTGCACGGCGTCCTCTGGTCCGCCCTTGACCGGCATGTACAAAAGCCCCCCCGCCGCGATCATCCCCGGCACCGCTGGCGCACGGCGTGGCTCGAAGTTCGGGCTGCGTGACAGATTGAAGCGGTCCAGCCGCGCCAGTGCCGCCGCCATTTCGGTCGCATTGGCGACCTTGTCCGCAATCTCTTCCGGGTTTTGCTTTTTCAGCGATCCGTCCAGCGCCTCCAGCCGTCCCCTGACGCCCAGAAAAGCCGCCAGCCCGTTCAGCACGGCAAGGCTCTGGATGTCGTCATAATCGATGTAGAACGCCGTCTGCCCGGTGATCTGCAACTGACCCAACAGATAAACCTGAAACGCTTGCAGATCGGTCAGATGCGCTTCGAACTCGCGGGTATCAAACCGCGCCTGACCCGATTTCAGATGCTTGGCATCGGTCAGCTGCCACTGCCCCGTGGCCTGCGCGATCTTCAGACTGACATAGCTGTCAACCGGATTGCGCGTCAGGACGATCTTGGCACAGCCAGGATCGTCCAGCACAGCCCGCAAGGCGCGCGGGTCATGGTCATGGAAGAAACGGAACCCTGACAACCCGTCGGTCTGGTCTTGCAATGCGCGGATCAGTGCAGCCGGGTCCGCGGCCCGCGCCGCCATGTCCACGCCAAACAGGCTCAGCTGCCCTTTTTTCCCGATAAAATGCGGATTGAACGCCTCGCCATGGCACCGGATGCCCGGAATCGCGTTCAGGTTCGCTTCGAGAAAATTGGATCCCGTCCGCATTTCCGCGAACATCACAAAGCTGTGGAAGCCCGGCATCTTATTTCACCAGATAAGGTCGGCCGCGCCTGCCGGTCATCGGGCGCAGGTCATCGCCCGCCGGGAAATCGCCCATGAGAATCGGCTGCATGCCTTGATTGCGCAGATTTTGCAGGAACTGGCCAAAGCCCGTCATGTCCGCCATGCGCGGCACCTCCGTCAGCCGCCGCAGCGAACGCGGGCTGATTTCATCGACGATCATCTGCAACGGCTCCATCGGGTTTTCCACGAACTCCGCCAGGCTCCACACCCTGACCCGCGCCTTCACCC
>JAYSSN010000452.1:0-6595 GCA_043720555.1 Rhodobacterales bacterium
GACGACATCCCGATCATCAAGGGCTCGGCGCACCAGGCGATGATCGGCGAGCGTGCCGACATCGGCGAGAACTCGATCCGGGCGCTGATGAAGGCGGTGGACGACTACATCCCGACGCCGGCCCGTGCCATCGACCAGCCGTTCCTGATGCCGATCGAGGACGTGTTCTCGATCTCGGGTCGTGGCACGGTTGTGACCGGCCGCATCGAGCGCGGCGTGATCAACGTGGGCGACGAGATCGAGATCGTGGGCATCCGCGACACGAAGAAATCGATCTGCACCGGTGTGGAGATGTTCCGCAAGCTGCTCGACCGTGGCGAGGCTGGCGACAACGTCGGCATCCTGCTGCGCGGCATCGACCGCGAGGGCGTGGAACGTGGTCAGGTGCTGTGCAAGCCGAAATCGGTGAACCCGCACACCAAGTTCGAGGCCGAGGCCTATATCCTGACCAAGGAAGAGGGTGGCCGTCACACGCCGTTCTTTGCCAACTACCGCCCGCAGTTCTACTTCCGCACGACGGACGTGACCGGCACGGTTCAGCTGCCCGAGGGCACCGAGATGGTGATGCCGGGCGACAACCTGAAGTTCAACGTCGAACTGATCGCCCCGATCGCCATGGAAGAAAAACTGCGCTTCGCCATCCGCGAAGGCGGCCGCACCGTCGGTGCAGGCGTCGTCTCGAAGATCATCGCTTAATAGTGGCAGAGGGACAGGGGGCAATCGTGCCCCCTGTTTCCCGCCAAGCCCGAGGGCATTGAAATGCAAGGTCAGACTATTCGAATCAGGCTGAAAGCCTTTGATTACCGTGTGCTGGATGCCAGCACGCAGGAAATCGTCAACACGGCCAAGCGGACCGGCGCGCAAGTGCGCGGCCCGATCCCGCTGCCGAACAAGATCGAGAAGTTCACCGTTTTGCGCGGTCCGCACATCGACAAGAAGTCGCGCGACCAGTGGGAAATCCGCACGCACAAACGTCTTCTCGACATCGTCGATCCGACACCGCAAACCGTGGACGCGCTGATGAAGCTCGACCTGGCTGCCGGTGTCGACGTCGAAATCAAAGTGTAAGGGGGCATGAGCATGCGCTCTGGCGTAATCGCAAAGAAGCTGGGCATGACCCGGCTGTTCCTGGAGAACGGGACACAGGTGCCGGTAACGGTTCTGCAACTGGACAACCTTCAGGTCGTGGCACAACGCACCGCAGACAAGGACGGCTACACGGCTGTTCAACTGGGGGCCGGGCTTGCCAAGGCAAAACGGACAACGGCAGCCATGCGCGGCCATTTCGCCAAGGCCCATGTGGAGCCGAAGCGGAAGATCGCGGAATTCCGCGTGACCCCTGATTGCCTGATCGACGTGGGCGCGGAAATCACCGCAAACCACTATCTTGAAGGCCAGTACGTGGACATTGCCGGGACTTCGGTCGGCAAGGGTTTCCAGGGGGCTATGAAGCGGCACAACTTCCGGGGCCTGCGCGCCTCGCACGGTGTGTCGGTTTCGCACCGCTCGCACGGGTCCACGGGCCAGTGCCAGGATCCTGGCAAGGTGTTCAAGGGCAAGAAGATGGCCGGCCACATGGGTGCTGTGCGGACAACCACGCAGAACCTGCAGGTCGTGCGCACCGACGCGGACCGCGGGCTGATCATGATCAAGGGCGCTGTCCCCGGATCGAAGGGCGGTTGGGTCACGATCAAGGACGCGGTGAAGAAAGCGGCACCTGCCGATCTGCCAAAACCTGCGGCGATCCGTGCGGCTACGGCTGCTCCGGCTGTCGAAGTGGCAGTTGAAGGGGGTGAAGCATGAAACTCGACGTACTGAAGCTGGACGGCAAGAAGGCCGGTTCCATCGAGCTGGACGACGCCCTGTTCGGGCTGGAGCCACGCGCCGACATCCTGCACCGCGTCGTGCGCTGGCAGCGGGCGAAAGCCCAGGCCGGCACGCATTCGGTGCTGACGCGTGCCGAAGTGTCGTACTCCACCAAGAAGATCTACAAGCAAAAAGGCACCGGCGGCGCACGCCACGGTTCCCGCAAGGCGCCGATCTTCCGTCACGGTGGTGTTGTCAAAGGCCCGACGCCGCGCAGCCATGCCCATGATCTGCCCAAGCAGTTCCGTGCGCTTGGCCTGCGGCATGCCCTGTCGGCGAAAGCCAAGGCCGGCGAGTTGATCATCCTTGAGTCGATCGCCATGGCCGAAGGCAAGACCGCAACCCTGGCCAAAGTGGCCAAGGAACTGGGCTGGAAGCGCGTACTGATCATCGATGGCGCAACGGTTGACGCGAATTTCGCCCAGGCCGCCCGCAACATCGAAGGGATCGACGTGCTGCCCACCATGGGCGCGAATGTCTATGATATCCTGAAGCGCGATCAATTGGTGATCACGAAGGCGGGTATCGAAGCCTTGGAGGCTCGTCTGAAATGAGCAAGTCAGCAGTATCGGCAAAGCCCGAACATTACGACGTGATCAAAAAGCCGATCATCACCGAAAAAGCGACCATGGCGTCCGAACACGGCGCAGTGGTGTTTCAGGTGGCGATGGATGCAACCAAGCCGCAGATCAAAGAGGCCGTTGAAGCCGTCTTTGGCGTGAAGGTGAAGGCGGTGAATACCACCATCACCAAGGGCAAGGCGAAAAAGTTCCGTGGCCGCCCCGGTGTGCGCTCGGACAAGAAGAAGGCCTATGTGACGCTGGAGGAAGGAAACTCCATCGACGTCACGACGGGGCTCTGATAGAAGCCGCGAATCTGACGGCCCCGTGATCCGGGGCCGTTGGGTTTTTCCAAGATCGGGGAGCTTCGGCGCCCTATAACCTCAGGGTCCGCATGGGCCCGCCAAGCAAACGGAAGACAGAAAGCATGGCACTCAAGTCGTATAAGCCGACGACGCCTGGCCAGCGAGGGCTGGTTCTGATCGACCGTTCGGAGCTTTGGAAAGGCCGACCCGTGAAAGCCCTGACTGAGGGTTTGACCAAAACGGGTGGCCGGAACAACACCGGACGGATCACGATGTGGCACAAAGGCGGTGGGGCCAAGCGGCTTTACCGCGTCGTCGATTTCCGCCGTACCAAGTTCGACATGGCTGCAGTTGTGGAACGGATCGAATATGACCCGAACCGCACCGCCTTTATCGCGCTGGTCAAATACGCCGATGGCGAGCTTGCCTATATCCTTGCGCCGCAGCGCCTCGGCGTGGGCGACAGCGTGATTTCGGGCACAAAAACCGACGTCAAGCCGGGCAATGCGATGCCGTTCAGCGGCATGCCGATCGGTGCCATCGTGCACAACGTCGAACTGAAGCCCGGCAAGGGCGGCCAATTGGCCCGCGCTGCAGGGACCTATGCACAATTCGTGGGCCGTGACGGGTCTTATGCGCAGATCCGGCTGTCGTCGGGCGAACTGCGCATGGTCCGTCAGGAATGCATGGCCACCATCGGTGCCGTGTCCAACCCCGACAATTCGAACCAGAACCTCGGCAAAGCGGGGCGTCGTCGCCACATGGGCATCCGTCCGACGGTGCGCGGCGTGGCCATGAACCCGATCGACCACCCGCATGGCGGCGGCGAAGGCCGCACCTCAGGCGGCCGTCACCCGGTCACCCCGTGGGGTAAAGGGACCAAGGGCAACAAGACCCGCAAGGCTAAGGCTTCGGACAAGCTCATTGTCCGGTCGCGTCACGCGAAGAAAGGGCGCTAATCCATGGCACGTTCACTCTGGAAGGGCCCGTTTGTTGACGGCTATGTCCTGAAGAAGGCCGAGAAGGCCAAAGAAGGCGGCAAAAACGAGGTCATCAAGATCTGGTCCCGCCGCTCCACCATCCTGCCGCAGTTCGTCGGTCTGACGTTCGCGGTCTACAACGGCAAGAAGCATGTCCCGGTCAACGTGACCGAGGAGATGATCGGCCAGAAGTTTGGTGAATACTCGCCGACGCGGACCTACTACGGTCACGCCGCCGACAAAAAAGCGAAACGGAAATAAGCCATGGCAAACGAGAAAAATCCGCGCCGTGTGGCCGATAACGAAGCAATGGCGATCCTGCGCATGCTGAAAACCAGCCCGCAGAAGCTGAACCTTGTCGCGGGTCTGATCCGCGGCAAAAAGGTGGAACGCGCGCTTGCCGATCTGACCTTTTCCAAAAAGCGGATCGCGGGTGATGTGAAGAAGTGCCTTCAGTCCGCGATTGCGAACGCCGAAAACAACCATGGTCTTGACGTTGACAGCCTTGTCGTCGCCGAAGCCTGGGTGGGCAAGAACATCACGCTGAAGCGTGGCCGTCCGCGTGCGCGTGGCCGTTTTGGCAAGATCATGAAACCATTCAGCGAGCTGACCATCAAGGTGCGTCAAGTCGGGGAGTCTGCATAATGGGTCAGAAGGTTAACCCCATCGGGATGCGTCTGCAGGTCAACCGCACCTGGGACAGCCGTTGGTTTGCCGATAGCAAAGACTACGGCAACCTGCTTTTGGAAGACCTGCGCATGCGCAAGTACATCCATGAAGAGTGCAAGCAGGCCGGCGTGTCGAAGGTCATCATCGAGCGCCCCCACAAAAAGTGCCGTGTAACCATTCACACCGCACGCCCCGGCGTCATCATCGGCAAGAAGGGCGCGGATATCGAAACGCTTCGCAAGAAGCTGACGGTGTTCACCAAGTCGGAGCTGCACCTGAACATCGTCGAGATCCGCAAGCCGGAAATGGACGCAAAGCTGGTGGCAGAATCCATCGCGCAGCAAATGGAACGCCGGGTATCTTTCCGCCGCGCCATGAAGCGCGGCGTGCAGAACGCCATGCGTATCGGTGCACTCGGTATCCGGGTCAACGTCGCGGGCCGTCTGGGTGGCGCAGAAATTGCGCGCACCGAATGGTACCGCGAAGGCCGTGTGCCTTTGCACACCCTGCGCGCCGACATCGATTTTGCCACATATGAGGCGAAAACCGCATACGGCATCATCGGCGTGAAGGTCTGGATCTTCAAAGGCGAAATCCTTGAGCATGATCCGCAGGCGCATGACCGCCGTCACGCCGAGGCACAGGAAGGCGCGGCTCCGCGTCCCCCGCGCCGCGACCGCGAACGCGCGTAAGGGAGAAGCAAGATGTTGCAACCAAAACGGACCAAGTTCCGCAAACAGCACAAAGGCCGTATCCACGGCGAAGCGAAGGGCGGCTTTCTGCTGAACTTCGGCTCCTATGGCCTGAAATCCACTGAGCCCGAGCGTGTGACCGCGCGGCAGATCGAAGCGGCCCGCCGCGCGATCACCCGCCACATGAAGCGTCAGGGCCGGGTCTGGATCCGGATTTTCCCGGATGTCCCGGTGTCAGCCAAGCCGGTCGAAGTGCGTATGGGTAAGGGCAAAGGCTCGACCGACTATTGGGCGGCCAAGGTGAAGCCCGGCCGTATCATGTTCGAGATCGATGGCGTGTCCGAGGTTATCGCACGTGAGGCGCTGCGCCTGGGTGCGATGAAGCTGCCGGTCACGACACGGGTCGTGGTGCGCGAAGACTGGTAAGGTTTTGCGCTGGCGCATAACCAGTGCGGTGTAGCGAATTGCCGTGCAGTTCGCAGGCCGTCACCCGGTGAAGAACAGGGCCCCTGCCGGAAACGGCGGGGGCTTTTGCGCAAGGACGATCAGATGATGCACCCGACCCTGACCCTGCTGAACACCTACACCCTGCGTGGTACAGCCGCCGATTTCACCGCGGCCATCGCGGCTTTGGCAGCGCGGGTCGCGGCCGAGGGGCATCCTGGCGTGCTGTCCTATCGCTTTTTCGTCAGTGCGGATCTTGGTCAGGCGCGGGCCGTCATCGATTATGCCGACCCGGCCGCGTGGATCGGGCACCATGACATTTCAATGACCTGGCCCGAGATGAGGGACTTGCACAGCGTGGCGCAACTGAGCCATGCCACCTTTCTGGGGCCCATGACCGACGACATCCGCCGCTGGCTGACCGGGTCCGGGCTGACGGCCGAGATCGAATCCGGCTATAGCGCCGCGGCCGGCTTTGTCCGGCCATGAGCGCGGATTTTCCCCGATTGACCTGAAAAGGAGTCTGCCATGGCTGAGATTTCATCGCTGTTCATCACGCGTCTGTACCGCGCCGGATTGAAGGAACTGGGTAAAAAGAAGGTCGACTACGATGAGTTGAAAGCGTCATGCCTCGCGATTGCCGAGGATGATGCCGCAGGCCAGCGGTGGTGCGAAGAAAACGGCTATCCCGGCTACACGTCCTATTCATCACTTAGCGACCTGCCGTGGCGCTTTCCGATATTCGCCGATCTCGAAAAGGCGCTGGACAAGCATGTGGCGGCGTTCTGCAAGGATCTGGGGTTCGACCTGGGCGACCGCAAACTGAAATGCGACTCGCTCTGGATCAACATCCTTGGCGAAGGCGGCATGCACGCCAGCCACATCCACCCGCATTCGGTGATTTCCGGCACGACCTATGTGGCGATGCCGAAGGGGACTTCGGCGTTGAAGTTGGAAGACCCGCGCCTGCCGATGATGATGAACGCGCCGCTGCGGTCGAAAAAGGCGGCGCGGGAACTGCAGAGTTTCGTGTATGTGACGCCGGCCGTGGGCGAGGTGCTGCTGTGGGAAAGCTGGCT